>JBAXKB010000019.1:0-21468 GCA_037137575.1 Actinomycetes bacterium | reverse complement strand
GCATCACTGTCCATTCGTTCATGGGTTTAGCTCCGAGTAACTCATAGAACTCGATGGATGGCTGGTTCCAGTTGAGCACCCACCACTGCAAACGCTCGTATCCACGCGTAACGCACACATTGGCCAAGTAGGCGAGTAGCGCTTTGCCATAACCATTGCCGCGATGTTCCGGCAGCACGAATAGATCTTCAACATAGATGCCGTGTGTACCGGTCCAAGTTGAGTAGTTGAGATACCAAGCGACAAAGCCCACAATCTGGTTGTCGACTTCAACAAAGTCGCAGAACACCTGGGGGTTCTCGCCGAAGAAAGTGTTTGAAATATGGTCCAGCGTCGCCACCGCTTCTTCCGGGCACTTCTCATAAACCGCTAGGTGCATGATGAAGTCAAGAATTGTCTGTGCTTCGTCGGGTTTCGCTGCTCGTATTTGCATAAGGCAAGTCTAAGTACCGCCTAGTAACTCGTTATTTTCCTGGGGTTTGCCGACCTTTTGAGAGTCTCCTTAGTCCTTTAAACTTCACAAATTGGCTCAATGTTTGTGCCATTTGCAGGATAATTACGGTTATTACTCTGCAATGAGGCAGGAGTTAATCCGTAACTGGTGGGTGAGCCGACTGTGACTTCAGTTGAACCGGATAAAACAATTGATTCACTCACTAATCCCAGTATTGATTTAACTAGAGTGCTTATTGCTGCCGCTGAAACCAAGCGCACAAGCCACGAGCGGGCAAACAGAAAACGCTTCGCGCGGATGGTTACTCATTCAAGTGCATCCAAATTCACGATGATGCTCACGGATCGAGTAATCCGAATCAACTCGAATCGTGATGCCGCGCGCGCATTTGCTGAAGTCGGCGGATTAGCCTCAGCTCCTGGCCTTGGAACTTTAGATTTCTCATTGGTCAGAGCCGCAATTCTGGCTTCGAAAGTTTCTCCAAATTTTGTAATGCGATGCGTGCGGTGGCGAGTGCGCAAAGCCGCAGTCGGCATTATTTTGCCAGCTGAGTCTGAGCAGTTAGCAAGTCACATCCAGGCTCGAAATAACTCGAAAATAAAACTAAATATCAATGTCTTGGGCGAAGCGATTTTAGGTGAGAAAGAGGCGCGTGATCGGCTTCAGTCAGTTCTGGAAATGATGCAGCGGCCCGAAGTTGATTATGTTTCAGTTAAGATCTCAGCACTCGTGAGTCAAATAAATGCACTCGACCATCGCGGTTCCATTGAACGTGTGGCTATTCCACTTCGTGAGATTTATCGGAGTTCAATTCGGAATAAAACTTTTGTGAATTTGGACATGGAAGAATTCAAAGATCTCAAAATTACTGTTGACGTTTTCACAAAGCTGCTTGATGAACCTGAATTTGAAAACTTATCCGCAGGCATTGTTCTACAGGCCTACTTGCCAGACTCACACGCGCAAATGCAGCACCTGATTCATTGGGCTAAACAAAGGTTTGAGCGAACTGGCGCTGCGATAAAAATTCGCATTGTTAAAGGGGCAAACCTTGCCCAAGAATTAACGGATGCGCAATTGCATGGTTGGCCAATAGCCACCTACGAATCTAAAGCCGTGGTCGATGCAAGTTACTTGCGCATGCTTGACATCCTGCTGCGCCCAGAAAATTCAGCTGCGATACGAGTTGGTATCGCAAGTCACAACCTTTTCCACCTGGCCTGGGCCATTTGTGTTGCGCGCCAGCGTGATGTAGAACATCAGATTGATATCGAGATGCTAGAAGGCATGGCCAATTCTGAGGCGCTTGCTATTACTGAAACTTTTGGCACAGTGTTGCTGTATTCACCAGTTACTTACCAATCTGATTTCTCGAGCGCTGTCGCTTACTTGGTGCGCAGACTCGATGAAAACACGTCTGCAGAGAATTACTTAAGTGCATCGTTCAACATTTCAACTTCTGGTCTGGCATTTGAGTCTCAGATGGAGAAGTTTGTTCAGGCCGTCTCTGCTCGCCACCTAGTTTCAACGCAGTCACGGCGGCACCAATTTGCGGCACTTGAAAGCAATGACGGTTTCGAAAACGCCAGTGATAGCGATCCGACAAACCCTGATTTTCAGCAAGAAGTTCGTGATGCTTTGCAAAGAGTTGTAAGCAGGCCAGAGTTCCAGATCCCACTAGGGATAAATGCGCTATCCGAATCGAGCGATGTTGAGATAGGAATAGACCCCAATGCAAATGGGGCCCATTGGTACACCTACAACGTCGCTACAACAGCCGATGTTGATTGCGCTGTGTCAGCAGCTGTTGCTTCCTTGGGTGAGTGGGAAGCCAGGGGAGCGCTTCAACGGGCGCAGTTGCTGCGTGACGCCGCCCATCTGATATCTAATCGCAGGCCAGAGTTGATAGCACTAATGGCGCGCGATGGCGCCAAGCCACTTATGGAAGCTGATGCTGAGATTAGTGAAGCAATAGATTTTGCCAACTATTACGCAGATCAAGCAACCAAATTAGATGATGTATCCCAGCCCGTAGGGCCGGTACTTGTGATACCTCCCTGGAATTTTCCATTTGCTATTCCAATGGGAGGCGTTTGTGCCGCGTTGGCAGCAGGCAACACAGTTATCTTGAAACCTGCCCCTGAAACAGTTGCAACCGCAAAGGCATTAGTCGACATTCTGTGGCAGGCAGGGATTCCTAGCGACGTGTTGCAGTTCTTGCCATGTCGTGATGACGAAATCGGAAAATACTTAGTAACCCATGAAGGCATTTCAGCAGTCATACTCACGGGCTCTTTTGAAACCGCGAAGATGTTTAAAAGTTGGAAACCAGATTTGAATTTACTAGCTGAAACAAGTGGCAAGAATTCAATAGTTGTTACTGCTTCGGCAGACATTGATTCAGCGGTTAAGGATTTGGTGTCGTCCGCATTTGGTCATGCTGGTCAAAAGTGCAGCGCCGCGAGTCTTGCGATAATTGATGAGTCGCTCTACTCAAATGACACTTTTTTGTCACAGTTACGTGATGCCACACAGTCTCTAGCTTTTGGCGCAAGCACGAATATCAGCACAACCAATGGACCCCTGATCAGGCCGCCAGAACCTTCATTACTAAGAGCCCTAACTCAATTGGATGTGGGTGAATCTTGGCTTCTTGAGCCCACGCAGTTAGATGATGCTGGCTTCCTATGGAGCGCCGGAATAAAACTGGGCGTAAAACCAGGGTCTTGGAGCCACTTAAACGAATGGTTTGGCCCAGTTTTAGCTTTGATGAGTTCTGCAGACCTCGACCAAGCACTTGTATTACAAAATTCCACCAGCTTTGGCCTAACCGCTGGTATTTCTTCGCTTGATGAAGATGAATGCAACCATTGGGCATCCAATGTTGAAGCAGGAAATCTATATATCAATCGAGGAATAACTGGGGCGGTAGTTTCGCGTCAGCCATTCGGTGGCTGGAAACAAAGCAGTGTTGGTCCAACTGCAAAAGCGGGTGGACCTCACTATCTTGAGCAGTTGCGCATTTGGTCACCGTTACTTGATTTGAGAAATTTTAAAGAATCAGCAGAATCATGGATGAAGTCTGTTGGTTCGGTCGTCACACCAACAGCAAATATCACGGCTGAATTGAATTACTCGCGGTACCGACCTTATCCAACTGGAATTTTGGTCAGAGTTGATAAGGGAACAGATCCTAAATCAATTGCAGTGCTTGAGTGGTTGAAGGCTAATTTCGACTTAAATATTTTTATCAGCAGCGGCGGATCAATCCATGAGTTATTTGACCAATTGGCAGTTCAACATGATCGAATCGAAAAAGTCAGATGGCTTAGTAGTGAAGAAGTTCCTGAATTGGCCTTACTTGAACTCGGAATTTCAATTGATAAGCGAGAAATTGCTGATTCCGCTGCCGCTGAAATGCCTAGATGGTTACGTGAACAGAGTATTTCCATAACTAATCATCGCTATGGAAACATTGGCGCTGCGCCGCAAGTCACCCTGCATTAGTTCGCCTGGTTTTTCCACTCGAGCAGTAGCGCCAATAATTGCAACAAAAAGCCTGCTGTTCAGGTAACAAATGTGTTATCAGAATGGCAAAGATTCCGTTGCTGCCCACTGTTACTGTGACAAACATGACAGGCTTAACCGTTCAGGTCCGTAAATCCACCGCTTTGCTAATAGCAATGTTCGTTGTTCTCACTCTTGCGGTTTCTACCGCATCTGCTACCAAATCTGAAGCGGCTGTAACCCTGGGTCAATTGCCAGCCCCTGCGCCGTGCGCACCAGCCCCGTCGCCGTCAGCATCTGCCACTGCTACAGCAACCGTTGCACCTCCAGCAGTTTCTGCTTCACCAACGCCGTCACCAACAGCCACTACATCTGTAACTATTCACTACCGAGCAACTGATGCCAACACAATTAACTGGGTTATTTGGTCTTGGGAAGATAAGCCTGGCCAGGCAGGAAAAGATTTTGATTTCACTGGCATGGATGCCTTTGGTTGCACAGCGACTGTTACTTATACAAGGGCTGTAGCTTCAGTTGGGTTCATCATCCATCAAAAGAATTCTTGGAATAAAGATGTTGGCAGCGACCGATTTGTTAAAAACTTTGGCGCAAGCACCGAGATTTGGCTACGCGCCGGCGATGCCCGAATTTATAAGGACATCAACTCGGCACTGAATCCACCACGACCGGCAGATCCGGCCTGGACAAAGAACGCAGTTATCTACCAAGTTAATGTGCGCGACTTCACTACTGCAGGCACATTCAAAGGTGTAATCGATAATTTAGCTCGCCTTAAGGCAATGGGCATCACAGTTGTTTACTTAATGCCGATTCACCCAATTGGTTCGCTAAATCGTAAATGCACATCTTCAGTGAATGCGAATGTTAAGCCACCAGCATCGGCAGTGTGTAAGGGGTCACCGTATTCGGTTAAGGACTATCAAGCTGTCAGTCCTGATTATGGAACGCTTGCCGATTTCAAGCTGCTGGTAGATACCGCTCATGCAATGGGCATGCACGTGCTGCTGGACTGGGTAATGAATCACACAGCCTGGGACAACGTATGGACTGTTAATCACAAGGATTACTTCTTAACCGATAGCACCGGCAAAATGAAACCACCAATGGCCGATTGGTCTGACGTCGTTCAACTTGATTTCAATAACGCAGCAATGCGCACCGCGATGCTAAATGCGATGAAGTTCTGGGTCACTAATTACGGGGTAGATGGTTTCCGACTCGACTACGCGAGTTCGCCATACATTTCACTCGACAACTGGGATCAAATGGCCACAACTCTGAATGCCATCAAACCGCTGTTCTTCCTCGCTGAAGCAGACAGTTACCAAGCGTTGTTGCAGAGTGCATTCGTTTCTGACTACAACTTGCCATTCTTGTATAGCTTCCTCAACAGTGTTGGGCAGGGCGGTGGTTCCAAGGGTAACTTTACTTACCAAGTGCAGCGCCTAACTTCGTACTATCCAGCGAATACCTATCCAGTTAACTTCATCACCAATCACGACTGGAACGCTTGGTACGGAACCGAGTTCGAGCGCATGGGTTGCAGTGCATCAACAGGGGCAATGTGCACAAGTAGTGACGCAGTTGCAGCCACCACAACGCTTACTGCACTTTGGAAGGGCATTCCGATGCTCTATAACGGCGAAGAAATCGGTTTACAGCGTCGTCTTGAGTTCTTCCTTAAAGATCCAATCGTGTGGCCAACCACATTGAACGCAAAAGTTTCAACTACCTGGAATACAGCTTCACCTTGGATTAAGTTCTACACAAAGCTCTACGACTTGAAGGCGAAGAATGAGGCATTAGCTAGCGGTAACTACGGCGGAAATGTTGTTGAAGTACCGAATAGTGCTGACAAAGTTGTTTCATTTACCCGTACCAAAAATGGAAACACTGTTCTGGTTGTTATGAACATTTCAAAGGACACTTCACAGACTGCAACCATTACAACAGGATTAACAAACCAGCAGTTGTATCGATATTCAAATGGCGTGGCCACAACCATCAATGGCAATCTCACACTTACATTGAAACCATTGCAGTACGAAATCTATTCAACAGTTGCATCAACAGTTAAGTAGTCGTGCGCACTTTTCAGAACCTCTAGCTCGCCAAAGATTTAGATAAAGCCTTCAGCTTTTATGTACGCTAAACCGGCGCGTAAAAATTCTTTACCCCCGTTGTAAATCAAGTAGCGAGGTTCCCAAATTGGCCTGAATTTCGCGTTGAAACGGTAAAGCGAATCAATCTGGATCCAGCGCGAAACAAATCGCAAAAATCCGCGATTGAATTTACTTACCGGCCCCGCACCGATTCGGTCTCCACGCTCTAGTGCGTCTCGGAATGCGGCAAAATTTAGCGAAACCTGTTTAATTTCGCGGGCTGCGCAACCTTCAATCGCGTCGCAAATAAGTAGTTCGGTTATCCCTGGATCAGATTCAGGGGAGCGCCGCATGAAATCTAGCGACATCCCCTGCGTACCCCAAGGAACAAAAGTTAGGAAGGCAGTTAACTGGCCGTCACGAAACGCTCGAATAGTCAGTACATTTGGATCTTTCTTGGCATCGATCCGCCCAAGAGCCATGCTGTAGCCACGTTCAGTTTTACCCACTCGCCATTCAATACTCTTGGCCGCAAGTTCAATAGCCTCGGTTTCAGTTAGCTCGCCAAGAGTTGCCACCTGTGTTGTGTAACCCTGGCGGCGAACTCGGTTAACCATTTGGCGCACATTGCGCATTGCCCGACCCTCGAGTGTGAAGGTAGGAACTTCAACGATTGCTTCATCGCCAATCTCGAGTGCGCTCATTTGCGTTTCACGCACCCATACTTCAGCGCCGGCTTCACTGGTGGCTGCCGCTGCTGGAATCCAGCCATTTTGCTTACACTCGGTGATAAAACTTTCGATCGCTCCTGGCCAAGCTTCAAGATCACCAAGTGGGTCTCCACTGGCAATAGCAACACCGCCAACTACTCGATAAGAAATGCAAGCTTTTCGAGTAGGCGACCAGGAAAACATTTTGTCGGGACGCAAAGCAAAGTAACCAAGCGAATCTTGCTCGCCCCAAGTGTCAAGCAACAAGCGCAGTTCGGCGTCCTGATTTGGTTGTGCTTGCGGAAGTGGTTTATGGCTGCGCAACATGGCATAAAGTGTTGGAACAATTACCGCTAGTCCCAAGGCGAATAACGCATAAAAGGCAAAGTCGCCGCCAAAGTCATTTTGATTCGAAATGTCGGTACTAACGCCAGCAAAGCCTGGCAGCGAATAAAGCAGAACAGAATGCAACGAGAATTGCACATTTAGTTCCGTCAATTCGCGAAGGCGAATGTAAACAATACAAGCTGAGCCAATTAGCGCCACACCGGCTGTTGTTAGAAATGTCTTCAGTGTTTCTAGGCGCGTACCAGGCGCAGGTTTTGCGTAAAAGGTCTTGCGGAAAATGAACAGAAATACAAACAGTGCGATTGGGCTAGATAATGCCCATAAAGCTAAATCAGAATGGGTAACGAGCACTAACCGCAGCAGGATAGAAACTAGCAGCAGAATTTCGGTAGCAAGCCAGGCCCGAAACTTTCGTCGAGCCAAGCCATCTGCCAGAAGTATTAAAAGTGTTCCGGTGAAGATTGTGTTCAGCACCGTGGCATTGCGAACTGTGCCAGGAACGGAACTTAAGTGCCCAGTAAGAGTTGCGTGTAGGTCAGGAGCAAAAAATCGACTGAGGTCAATGACACCGATAATGAATGCAAAAAGTCCAGCAAACTTTGGGGCTAATGCACCGCGGTTCGAACTTTCGTCACTTTTAAGCATCCATCGCTCCCAGTTATCGGCAAACCTTTGAAATTCCTCGGTTTATCCTGTTCTGAGCCTATGCTCAAGGCAAGGAAAGTGTTAAACCGGTCTGCTCTGGAGTAAAAGTGCCGCAACTAGATGCTCGCTATCTACCTTTAGATGGCAAGCCATTCACAGTTGGTATGGGTCTGCGAGCGCTAGAAATCGGGCAGTGGCTAGAGATTGACGATTCTTATATTCAAGACATTGATTTGAAGAAATCGCTCTACCAACAGCATCCCAGCCAAGTTTTTGCTTGCCTGCCCGAAGGAATATCAGGCTCGATTGAAACGCTGGAACTCATTAGCGAACATCTTGCACAACTGTTTCCAGAATTAGAAACTGAGCCGGTAAGTCCCGCTTTACATCCATTGCAAAGTGCGAGCCTACTTGTGCAAGAAGATCTGTGTGTCATGTCAAAAATTGATGGGCAATGGAAACTAACAGCTGCTTCGGTTTGCTTTCCAAGTAGATGGGATCTAACCGAAAAAATTGGCGCATCACTTCGAGAAATTCATGCGCCTGTCCCGCACTACGAAGAGCGCATTGGGCAAGCCACCGACATTATGTTCGACAAATTCGAAGTCGAACGACCAGTATGGCGAATCAATTGGACCATCCTTGATAACCCAGATCTATTTCAACCACGCAGCATTCATCGCGAGATTAGTCCTGATTTGTCACTTGAGGAATTTGCCCAGAAAATTTACTTTAGAATCGAACGCCAAACCCTGCGAGTCTTGCCAAAATCGGGCGATGTACTTTTCACAATTCGTACCTACGTTGATTCGCTGAGCTCTATCGCGCAGCGGTATCCGCAGTTTCAAACGAACCTCGCCGAAACGTTAGCGGCCGCTAGTTTGCAGACCCGCGACTACAAGGGTTGGCCGTCAATTTGGGACAAACTTAGGGCCTGGTCGCAAACATCCGCATAAGCTCGTTTTGGCTCGGTAATAGGCCGACACAAAGCTGCGCTGCGCCCCGGTTTTAGCCCGCAAAATCAGGGCAAGTTAGAAAATCAGCCAATTTAGTCAAAAAACTAGCCAACTGTCAGGTTCTCAGGCTATTGTCAGGGCTAACGAACCATTTGTAGCGCGCCCACGTCGGGGAAGGCATGAGGCAGCAACGAATGGAGGAAGCCGATGGCAACATCAGCTACAACTCGTGGTGTGATTTTTATTCACAGCACCCCACGAGCATTATGTGCGCACCTAGAGTGGGCACTTGGCAATGTACTGGGGACTAAGGTCAACCTGGAATGGGTCGACCAGCCTGTCGTAAATCAGAACTTACGCTCTGAACTTTCTTGGACCGGCGCACCTGAAACCACTGAGCGACTTGTTACTGCTCTTCGCGCTTTCCCACACATACGTTTTGAAGTAACCCAAGAACCATGTCAAGGCTTTGATGGTCAGCGTTATGTTTGCACACCATCACTTGGCATGCTGCGCACACCAATGGGTGTTTATGGACAGGCTTACGTTGAAGAAGACAAAGCTCGTCATGCTGTAAGTACTGCAATCGCGGAGGGCAAAACTCTTACCGATGTGTTAGACGAACTACTCGGCGGCCCATGGGATCGCGAACTAGAACCGTTTAGAAATGCGAGCGAAGCAATGAGTGTTCGCTGGCTACATCAAGTTGGTTAATTGCTCTTGAAAACGAGCACGACATCGTGACCACCGAAACCAAACGAGTTGCTCATACCTGCGATATCGCCTGCAGGTAGTTTGCGTGGTTCCTTAACAATCACGTCAATATCGGCTTCTGGGTCAATGTCCGTTAAGTTCGCAATTGGTGGAGCTATGCGATCACGAAGCGCCAGAATAGTTGCAATTGCAGCGAGCGAACCAGCACCACCCAAAAGGTGACCTGTGGCGCCCTTAACTGCGGTCACACTTGCATGATCTGCATGTGTGCCAAAAACTTTACGAATGGCTTTTGCTTCAGCCACGTCTCCAGCCGGAGTACTCGTTGCGTGCGCATTGATGTGCACAATATCCGCGGTGGTTAGATCTGAATCAGCCAAAGCTCTATTCATTGCCAACATAACGCCGCGACCTTCAGGTTCAGGCTGGGCAATGTGATGAGCGTCAGCAGCTAATCCCTGGCCGCCGTAAATTCCATAAACTTTTGCGCCACGCGCCGCAGCATGTTCTTCTGATTCCAGAACCACAATGGCCGCGCCTTCACTCATGACAAACCCATCGCGATTTACATCGAATGGTCTTGATGCACTTGCAGGATCATCGTGACGAGTAGAAAGGGCGCGCATTGAGCCGAAGGCCGCAAGTGTAAGCGGGTGAATACAACCTTCAGTTCCACCACATACAACAATGTCTGCGCGACCCGTGCGAATCATTTCAGCGCCGTAGCCAATTGCTTCAGCGCCCGAGGCACAAGCAGAAACCGGAGTATGAACTCCAGCCATTGCGCCAAACTCCAAACCTAGAACCGCTGCGGGGCCATTAGGCATCAACATCGGCACGGTCATAGGGGAAACTCGTGATGGGCCTTGAGTGCGCAGAATTTCGTACTGTTCCATTAGCGAAACTGCGCCACCAACACCGGTAGCCACTGCTACACCGAGGCGTTCTTGATCAACTTCTGGCGAACCTGCATCAGCCCAGGCTTCACGAGCTGCAATCAAGGCCAGCTGTTGTGAGCGATCCATCTTGCGAATCTGGTGGGCCGGAAGGATTTCGCTTGGATCAACCATTACCGGCGCGGCAATACGCGCTGGTAGTTCAGCAAAAACTTCGTCGGTTAGCAATACTGCGCCAGATTTACCGGCAAGTAGTGCTGCCCATGTTGATGCAACATCCCCTCCGAGTGGGGTAGTTGCGCCTAGACCTGTTACGACAACGGTGCGACTCATGGTGTCGACCTTTCTTAAATTGGTGCCACCTGTAGTGGCGGGATTTCTTCGATTACTTACCTGGTCTTTCGTGGCGAGTGACATTTGCCACCCGCCACGCAAAAGACATGATTACTGCTTGTTTGCGGTGATGTAGTTAACTGCATCAGCAACAGTGTTTAGGTTCTTAACTTCTGAGTCTGGAATGGTTACGCCAAACCGCTCTTCGCACAACATGACAACTTCAACCATTGACAATGAGTCAACGTCTAGATCATCAACAAAAGACTTTTCCATCTGTACGCTTTCAGCTGGAATTCCAGCAACTTCGTTCACGATAGAAGCCAAACCGGCTAATACGTCTTCCTGTGACATGTGTTTCTCCTTTTTGGTAATGCGACCCGTGGGTTTACGAATCGCGACCGGCTACCTCGCGATAACCGGAACTTGTGGTTATGGCAACCTTGCAACTTGCGCTGCGAAGGCTAAACCTGCGCCGAAACCAACCATCAGCACGAGATCGCCACTGGCTACCTCTGCGTTCTGACGAAGTCGATCTAGGGCAAGTGGGATTGAAGCAGCAGACGTGTTGCCAGCCGACTCGATGTCGCGAGCAATCACTACTGATTCAGGAAAACCTAGGTTTTTAACAAGCGAGTTAGTAATTCGCATGTTTGCTTGATGCGGCACGAAAGCTTTGATGTCTTCGGGCGTTACGCCGGCCGCATCTAGTGCGCGCTTACAAACATCGCCCATTGAACTAATGGCCCAGCGGAACACAGTTTGTCCCTGCATGGTTAGCACTGAGTTGGTCTTTTCTTTGCCAGCGGTGAAAGTGTCTGGATGCATGATGATGGCATCTTTTTGTGCGCCATCTGCGCCCCAAACTGTTGGACCAATGCCTTGCTCGGCAGTTGCGCCAATTACTGCGGCTCCTGCGCCATCGCCGAAAAGAAATGCGGTGCCACGATCATCAAAATCAATAACTTCGCTGATCTTTTCCGAACCAATAACTAAAACCTTTTTGGCAGTGCCAGCACGAACAGCGGCGTCAGCAAGTCCCACAGCATAAGCAAAGCCAGCACAGGCAGCGCCGACGTCCACGGCAGCGGCATTTATCGCGCCAATTGCGGCGCTTACTTCAGCTGCCGCTGATGGTGTGGCATAGCGGTGAGTGAAAGTGGCCAAGATAACTAAGTCGATATCGGTGGCGGCAAGTTTTGCATCTTCGAGTGCCGCGCTGGCGGCGCTAGCGGCCATAGTGGCTACAGTCTCGTCGGCACCTGCATAACGGCGTTCAGTAATGCCAGAGCGCTCGCGAATCCATTCATCTGTTGATTGGATTCGCTCGACAAGTTCACTATTTGGCACGATGCGACTAGGACGGTATGCGCCGATTCCGAGAAAGCCAGCGTGCGTTGTTACTGCTGGAGTGGTTATGTTTACCATGCGTCACTGCCAGGCTTTAGTCGCACAATAAGTTCACCAGGATTTACTTCAGCGCCATCTGCAACAAGCCATTCGCCAATCTTGCCGCCGTAAGGGGCTTCCACTGCGTAGGTCTCGCCATCAGCGTGCACCACGCCAATTCGGGTATTCTCACCAAGTTCAGTGCCAGCTTCGTCGTGGCAAAGGCGTTCAAACTTGCCCTTGATAGGGGAGAGAACCACGCGCCATGTTGGCAGGTCTTTGATGTTGCTTGGCGTGCCGTGCTTGGCGACAAACTCGGCCGCAGCTGGTAGATCGTCCGGAGTATTTAGCGTGAAAGTCTCAACGCCTGGCATACCACGCTTAGCTAAGCCAGCAAGAATGCCAGCAGGTGGCAGTTCAATTAACCCAGTCACACCAAGGTCGAGCATGGTTTGCATGCATAAATCCCAGCGCACTGGGTGGCTAACTTGGCGCACTAGGTGGCGCAAAACAGTGCGCCCATTGTGAACCACAGTGCCATCGGCATTTGAAAGTAAGTTAATCCGTGAATCTTCAGTGCTGATGGCCTTGGCGTGATTCGCCAGTATTTTAACGGCCGGCGCCATGTGATTGGTATGAAAAGCGCCAGCAACTGAAAGTGGACGAATACGTGTTCCGGCTGGGGGATTCTCGCCAAGCACTGCTAGTTCTTCGAGCGTTCCAGCGGCAACAATTTGTCCACCACCGTTGTCGTTAGCAGCAGTTAGCCCAAGTGCCTTGATCGTTGCAAGAACTTCAGCACGATTGCCACCGAGAACAGCCGTCATGCCAGTAGGTGTAACTGCCGCAGCTTTGGCCATGGCGTTTGCGCGTTCGCGAATAAATACCATTGCTTGCTCTGCGCTAAGTACTTGTGCGGCGGTCGCTGCGGTTATTTCACCCATACTGTGACCCGCGCCAACACTAACTTGTGAAAGGGCTTGACCGCGGTTTGGAAAAAGTTCAAGAAGTGAAACCATGCCCACACTGGCGATAAGTGGCTGGGCAATGGATGTGTCTCGGAGAGTTTCGGCATCACTTTCAGTGCCGTGAGTAACAAGGTCAAGGCCAGCTACTGTGCCAAGCCAGCGCATGCGGTCTTTGAAGCGAGGTAGTTCAAGCCACGGGGTCAGAAAACCGGGGGACTGGGAGCCCTGTCCAGGGGCGACTACTGCAAGCACGTTATCAAGTCTTCCGTATAGGCTTCGTCTAAAAGGGTTAGCGAATCACTAAATTATACGCTAATAATTTGTAGGTATCCTACAAAACTTAGGAAATCCGCCCTAACATCAGGGCTAATCGCAATGCCAGCGCATCTTGCGGGTTAAGCGGATCGAACCCAGTTACTTCAGCAACTCGCTTAAGTCGGTACCTAACCGTGTTTACATGCACAAACAGCAGGCGAGCGCAACCTTCAATACTTGGAGCTTGTTCTAGGTAAGTGGCCAGAGTTGCCCGCACATCTTCACGAATTTCAGATTTAAGTTTCGCGATTAATGGGCGCAGCGCTTCACGATCGCCATTTAAAACGCGAGCCGATAAAAGTTCATCATGATTCATGAGTCGCTCTGTTGTTATCACCAGAGCGGCAGCCTGGAATGCAGACAGAGCCGGACTAAGAGATTGGTGCGCTACTTTTACGTTGGCAACTGTTGGCCCACTAATTACAGTGCCTGCGCCAAAGTGCGCCAGAAACATCTTGGTTTTGGCTGAGGTGAAACTTGAAGCATCGCTGGCACCCAAAACAATAATCATCTGATTACTCTGGATTCCAACTAGGACATCTAGATCTTGGTTTCGAGCAGTGCGTCTAATTTGTTCGATGTGAGTTTCAACCGGGATACGACTCTGGGGGACAGGGCCGACCAATGTAGTTACAGGTTGATCGATGTGCCAACCCGCTGCTAGCGCGCGCGATTCGATTGTGTGATCTGCTTCGTCGGAAATAATCGCATCAAGCATCAAATCCTGTAAACGAGCATCCCAAGCTCCACGAGATTCAGCAGCAGTGGCGAAAACTTCAGCAGCCGTAAAAGCGATCTCGCGCGAGTAACGTAAAAGTGATTCACGTAAATAGGCCTGGCGGATTCGATTATCGCCAGCGATTTCAGCCACTGATTCTTCAACAACAGCCATGATCGTGCGAACCAGTTCCACAGTCTGTTGCAAGCTAAGCGCCCGAACTACCCCGCGGGGAGCATTGGCAAAAAGTGTCCCAACATCCGAAGATTCGATCCGTTCAGAACCAAACCATTCGACGAATGAATTAACGCCAGCTTCAACAATCGTGCCTACAGATGCGCGCTCGTTCGCCGAAAGCGCCTGAAACCACGGCACAGTTTCTTCCATGCGAGACATAGCCGAACTCGTAAGCGAGCCAGTCATGCGATGAACCCGACGCGCTAGTACCGCGCGCTCAGCGTCTAAACGCTCAGCGCTCAAATACAGCGAGGATTCGGTCATGACTTAAGTGTGGCAGTTGGTCTGGCTAGCGTCACTGCAATGGGGCTGAAAATCAGCCGCCACCTTCAGTGTTGCCGGCGCCGGCTGCCTTTGGGTCAGCGAGCTGATAGCGATTGACCGCATCTTGAACGACGTGGGCATCAATCTCACCACGCTTTGCAAGGGCGGCAAGAGTTTGTACCACGATGCTCTGCGCATCCACTAAGAAGTGTCGACGAAGCGCGCCGCGGGTATCAGACATGCCCCAGCCGTCAGTTCCAAGTGAAACGAAATCAGTCGGTACCCATTCGCGAATCTGGTCCTGCACAGCGCGCATATAATCCGACACCGCAATTACTGGGCCATTAATGTCAGCAAGTTTTGCAGCTACGTATGCTGTTCGTTTATCGCTTGGGTTGAGTAGATTGTGACGATCAACTTCAAGACCATCGCGACGTAATTCGTTCCAAGAGGTTACCGACCAAACATCAGCAGCAACGCCCCAATCATTAGCCAGAATCTGCTGTGCTTCGAGTGCCCACGGAACTGCAACACCAGAAGCCAGAACATTGGCGCGAAGACCCTCGTGTCGATCGCTGCGTGAATACAGATACATACCGCGCAAAATGCCATCTACATCGACATTTTCGGGCTCTGCTGGCTGCGAAATCGGCTCGTTGTAAATGGTGAGGTAGTAATAAATATTTTCCGGATCTTCGCCATACATCCGGCGTAAGCCATCTTGCATGATGTGCGCGATTTCAAAGCTAAAAGCTGGGTCGTATGAAACAACGGCTGGGTTAGTTGAAGCAAGCAAAATTGAATGACCATCTTCATGCTGAAGACCTTCACCGTTGAGCGTGGTGCGACCTGCAGTTGCGCCAAGCACAAAGCCACGAGCCATTTGGTCGCCGGCAAGCCAGAATGCGTCACCTGTGCGCTGGAATCCGAACATTGAGTAGAAGATGTAAATCGGAATCATTGGCTCGTCATGTGTTGCGTAACTTGTTGCTACCGCAGTCCACGAGGCAACCGAGCCAGCTTCATTAATGCCCTCATGCAGAATCTGACCAATTTCAGATTCTTTGTAGGAAAGCATTAAGTCGCGATCCACCGACATGTACTGCTGACCATGAGGAGAGTAAATCTTCAGGGTAGGGAAGAAACTATCCATACCAAAAGTACGTGCCTCATCGGGAATGATTGGCACTATGCGCTTGCCAATGTTTGGGTCACGCAACAAATCACGCAGCAAGCGAACAAATGCCATTGTTGTTGCAACAAGCTGGTTACCTGATCCGCCTTTAACATCTTTGTAGGTGTCATCGCCAGGAAGTACAAGTGCTTTTGATGTGGTGCGACGCTGTGGGGTGTAACCGCCCAGAGCAGTGCGACGTTCGTGTAGGTACTGAATGTGCGGATGGTCATCGCCTGGGTGGTAATAAGGCGGCAAGTATGGATCTAACTGTTCGTCTGATACCGGAATCTGAAGTGTGTCGCGGAACTTGCGCAGATCATCAACAGTTAGTTTTTTCATCTGGTGTGTGGCGTTGCGACCTTCGAAGTGCGAGCCAAGTGTCCAGCCCTTGATGGTCTTGGCCAAGATAACTGTCGGTGCGCCCTTGTGCGCCAACGCCGCTGCGTAGGCTGCGTATAGCTTCTTAACATCATGGCCACCACGACGCAGCGCCCAAATCTTGTCGTCTGACCAGTCGGCAACCAGCGCCTTAGTGCGTGGGTCGCGGCCAAAGAAGTTATCGCGAACAAATCCGCCGCTTTCAGTTTTGAAAGTTTGGAAGTCACCATCTGGTGTGCGGTTCATCAAGTCAATCAAAGCGCCATCGGTGTCTTGAGCCAGTAGCTCATCCCATTCGCTACCCCAGACAACCTTGATTACATTCCAGCCAGCGCCACGGAAGTGTGCTTCAAGTTCTTGAATGATTTTGCTGTTGCCGCGCACCGGGCCATCAAGGCGCTGCAAGTTGCAGTTGATAACAAAAGTTAAGTTGTCGAGTTCTTCACGGGCGGCAATGCCAAGTGCGCCAAGTGATTCAACTTCGTCCATTTCGCCATCGCCAAGGTAAGCCCAAACATGTTGTTCCGAGGTGTCTTTGATGCCACGGTGCTGCAAATAGCGATTGAAGCGCGCCTGATAAATGGCGTTAATCGGTCCAAGACCCATAGACACTGTTGGGAACTGCCAGAACTCTGGCATCAAACGTGGGTGTGGGTAACTAGGTAAACCGTGTGGCGCCGCTGACAGTTCCTGACGGAATGCATCTAAGCGATCTTCGCTTAGTCGACCTTCAAGATAGGCACGGGCATACATGCCGGGAGAGGCGTGGCCCTGGAAAAAGATTTGGTCGCCGCCGCCAGAATGATCTGCGCCTTTGAAGAAATGGTTAAAGCCAACTTCGTAAAGCAGCGCACTTGAAGCATATGTAGAGATGTGCCCACCAACACCAACGCCTGGACGCTGTGCGCGATGCACCATGATTGCCGCGTTCCAGCGGTTGTACGCACGAATGCGACGTTCATATTCTTCGTTGCCAGGAAATTCTGGTTGCTCATCAGGGGCAATGGTGTTGATGTAGTCAGTGGCAGTGATGTTGGGCATACCGATGTTGTTATTAGCTGAGTGCTTTAGAAGTGAGAGCAGAATTTGGCGAGCACGATGTTCGCCATGAACAGCGATGAGCGCATCAAGTGATTCACGCCATTCGCGAGTCTCTTCTGGGTTGTTGTCCACGTATTGGGTGGAGATGGCATTTGCCAGTAGTGAATCGCGCTCTTGACTGGTAGTCACTTTCGTACCTTTGCTTTCATGTCGGAAGTGACCCTGGTTCGCAGGTTCACGGTTCTCACCTTCGAGTGCGCCGTTGTGCGGCACCTAGACGAATATGTGGTTTGACGTTTGCACCTCCTATTGTGGCGGATATCAGGGGTGCTTGGCTAAGTGAGTCCGAGTTTGGCCAACTCGTTCAAATTAGCCCAGATAAATAATTTTGGTTAAGAGTTGCTTATTTCCCAATACTCCTGTGGACTAGGTCTGTGAGTGTGCAAGATGCCGCAGCCCAAGGGCTCGCTAGTAAATTTGGTTTAGCCGAGGGGCTAGTAATCCAAGAGGTCGGTTTCAGCGACGACAGCGATATTGCTGTGTCCGAGGCCATCGCAACTGTTGCCGAGTTGGTCGACGAATCTTATGAAGATGTTGTTGATGGTGTTCTGCTTTGGTTCCGTGAAGACGACGGCGACTTAGTTGATGCATTGATGGATGCTTTGGTTGAGTTAACCGAAACCGGTGTTATTTGGCTAATGACGCCAAAAGTTGGGCGATCTGGTCACATTGAACCAAGTGACATTGCCGATGCTGCGCCAACAGTGGGCCTAGCAACTACAAGCACAATCAATGCAGCGACGGACTGGCAAGGTACTCGGTTAGTTTCGCATCGTTCACGCAAGTAAATTTTTCAAGTCAAACCTTTCAAAAGAAATGAGTAAGTAATGTCGTCATTAATTGGTCAGCCAGCTCCAGATTTCACTCTCAAGAATCAGTTCGGTGAAGAAGTGCAGCTTTCAGATTTTCAGGGTAAGAAAAATGTTGTTTTAATTTTCTTCCCAATGGCGTTCACGGGCATTTGCACGAGCGAGCTTTGTGAGATTCGTGATCGTAACGAATCTTTCAGTAACGATGATGTCCAGGTATTTGGTATTTCATGCGATAGTTCGGCTGCGCAAAAAGTTTTTGCTGAAACTGAGAATTTGAATTACGCATTGCTATCTGATTACTGGCCACATGGCGCAGTTGCCCAAAGTTATGGCGCATTTAACGATCAGTTAGGTTTTGCAATTCGCGGCACCTTCGTAATCGATAAAACAGGTACGGTGCGTTGGGCAGTAATAAACGGCCCTGGCGATGCCCGTGACGCCGATGATTATGTAACTGCGTTAGCAGAACTTTCCTAATTTAATTCAGCCCTTATTGGCTTACTTTGAACTTCGCGTTGCCCTTATGTACTAACGATTTTCTACTAAAAGATGCGCGTTTTTAAAAGTGGTTTCACAATTGTCTCAGTCGTGCGCTGGAGTAGACCCGAGACTCTCCAGTGCACGACATTTTAATTTTCTACTCAACCTAAGCACGTTGGTTTTTAGGCTGACTTTGTCAGTAGCACAATCCGCAGGTAAGGTAGGAGCGCACTGTTTACAGTGTGACCAGGGCGCTTAGCTCAGTTGGCTAGAGCATCTCGTTTACACCGAGAGGGTCAGGGGTTCGAGTCCCTTAGCGCCCACACTTTAAGTGTGTTAAAACTACTCAATAACTTATTGAGTAGTTTTTTCATTTAGCGAATAGTTTCTGGCTAACTTTCCTCACTTTCGCAATAGGCTCGACGCATGAGTTCTTTGCCGCTCGCACACATTACAAACTTCTTGGATGAAACATTTCCGGCGAATTTGGCTGCCGAATGGGACAGTGTTGGTCTTGTGGTTGGAGCCCCAGAAAATACTGTTGAACGCATCTTATTAACCGTGGATGTAACACAAGCCACAGTTCAGCAAGCAATTGACGAGGATGTTTCATTAATCATTGCGCATCATCCGTTGCTTCTGCGCGGAGTTACCTCAATTGCTGAGACCACGAGTAAAGGAATGCTGGTCAGCCAACTGCTGCGCCATAAAATCGCGCTTTACACCGCACATACCAATGCTGATGCTGCCTGGCCAGGAGTAAGTGATGCCTTGGCAGAATCACTTGGGCTCAATGTGCGACCAGATTTTGCACTTGAAGTTGAAACTGGGATAGGTCGGATTGGCGAACTTGTCACATCAATGTCTGCGCAAGAATTTGCTCGGCAGGTTTCTCAGAGCTTGCCCTATTCGCCAAGCGCAGTTCAACTTGCTGGTGATACCAAGAAGGTGATCACGACAGTTGCTGTTTGCGGTGGCGCCGGTGATTCATTACTTGAAGCAGTTTCCGCTCTCAATGTAGACGCCTATGTGACTTCAGACTTAAGACACCATGTTGTCAGTGAGTTTGTGGCTACCAACGACTGTGTTCTAATCAACATTGCGCATTGGGCAGGGGAATGGCCCTGGCTAAATCAACTCGCCCGACAAATGGATGATGGATTTGGCGATAAAGTAAAGGTCATAGTGTCGCAGATACCCACAGATCCATGGGTCATCTCAATTGCAAGGAGCTAACCGTGGCAATTCAAGCAAGTGCCGAACAGCAGTCATCCCTATTGGAGTTGCAAAAAAACGACACTAATCTGCTCCAACTCGCTCATCGTCGAAGCACGTTGCCTGTGATTTCCCAAGTTCAAGATTTAGAGGCCAAGCTTGGCGGTTTGCAATTAAAACTAGTGGCTATTAAGACAGAGATTTCTGATATTTCACTAACCCAGGCTAAGGCAGATAACGATGTTTCCCAGGTGGTTCAGCGCGCACAGCGAGATCAGCAACGCCTTGATTCTGGCGCCGTAACAAGTTCTAAAGACTTGGAAGCCCTGCAGCACGAGATAGTCTCATTGCGAAAGCGACAGACCGAACTTGAAGATGTTGAACTAGAAATCATGGAACAGCTTGAAGAGGCTCGTGGGGTGCAAACCCAGATTGAAGAGCAGGTTGCCACTACCACTCCAGAATTAGAGCATGCGACCCAATTACGCGATGATGAATTTGCCGACATCGATGCACAGATTGCAATCGCAATGTCGGCTCGTGTGCAAATAGCGCAAACAGTTGCACAAGAATTATTGGCCCTTTATGACAAAATCAGGATTGATTTAGGTGGCGTTGGCGCTGCACTGTTGCATCGTGGTGCTTGCCAGGGATGCCACATTTCACTTGATGCAACTGAAGTCGATCGCATTCGAAATCAGCCAGCCGACACAGTGGTGCGCTGTGAAGAGTGCCGCCGAATCTTGGTACGCACAGCGGAGTCTGGCTTGTGACCCACTTCATTGTTGAAGCAGATGGGGCAAGTCGTGGCAATCCGGGAAATGCCTCATTCGGTTCGGTAGTTCGAAATGCACAAACCGGTGAACTGGTTGCCGAAATCGGTGGGGCAATTGGACATGCCACAAACAATGTTGCTGAATACCGAGGGCTACTGTCTGGCCTTCAAACTGTGGCATCTATCGACCCACAAGCCATCGTTGAAGTGCGCATGGATAGCAAACTTGTTGTTGAGCAGATGAGTGGCAGATGGGCAATTAAAAATGCGCCATTACGCGAACTGGCTATGGCTGCCCGTGAAATTTTGCCGTTTACAAATGTCACCTACACCTGGATTCCTCGTGAAGACAATAAAGCCGCTGATGCGTTGGCTAATGAGGCTTTGGACGCCCATTTAGCGGGCGGATCAGGCGAAATTGACCGCCGTTTTTAACGTCTTTCGCCTGAATCAAAGGTAAATCTGCAAATACCCAATTGCGAGCAATTCAATTACGCTGTCTGTAGGCGAGTCGGCCGGGTAATCGCGGCAAGCAATTGTCGAGGAAAGTCCGGACTCCATAGGGCAAGAGTGGTGGATAACATCCACCTGGGGTGACCCACGGGAAAGTGCAACAGAAAGTAAACCGCCGAGCAATCGGTAAGGGTGAAACGGTGAGGTAAGAGCTCACCAGCGCATGTGGTGACACAAGCGGCTAGGTAAACCCCACTCGGAGCAAGACCAAGAGTGACCTTCGGGTCCAGTGCAGGTGACGGCCCGTCATATACCTGCGGGTAGGTTGCAAGAGGTCGTTGGTAACAGCGATCGCAGATGGATGATTACCGTTAGTTTCGGCTGACACAGAATCCGGCTTATAGGCCGACTCGCCACTTTTCATCAGACTAAACTTCTGTCGACCACTACAGTTTTCATTCTGGTTTGAGACAAAGGGATAGCTATGCCGAAATACATCA
>JBAXKB010000018.1:0-21622 GCA_037137575.1 Actinomycetes bacterium | reverse complement strand
ACGCTAACTGAACGGTTAACCGTGTTGTAGTTGTCAGTATCGGTTGGCGTAAATACTGCAGTCTGGTTTGCTGATCCGGCGTTTGGTGCAACCGAACCATCAGACCATGACCATGAACCAGCAACGCTGACTGATCCACCAGTTAGGTTCGAATCAGCAAGTGTCTGGCCGTAGGTGATGCCAGACGCTGAAGGTCCTGCACTAACAGTTGGGTTCGCCTTATTAACAGTGACGCTTACTGAAAGCGAAACTGTGTTGTAGTTCGAAGCACTACTTGGCGTGAAGACAACACTTTGATCAGCTGAGCCAGCATCTGGCGCAGTGCTTGGTGTTGCGTAAGCAAATGAACCAGCAACCGTTGCGCTGCCACCACTTAACGTTGCTGAAGCCAAAGTCTGACCATAAGTAATCGCTGCAGCACTTGGCACAGCAGTTACAGACGGGGTGGCCTTATTCGTCGTCACACTAACTGAAAGTGAAACAGTGTTGTAGTTCGAAGTATCGGTTGGCGTGAAGACAACACTCTTTGAAGCAGTTCCAGCTGCTGGAGCAGCTGTTGGAGTAGCGAATGCAAACGTTCCATCAACAGATGCGCTACCCCCACTCAAAGTGGCTGAAGCCAAAGTCTGACCATAAGTAATTTCTGTAGCGCCTGGTGTATCAATGACTGACGGTGTCGCCTTTGAAGTAGTAACGCTAACTGAACGGTTAACCGTGTTGTAGTTGCCAGTGTCACTTGGCGTGAAGACAGCGCTCTGGTTTGCTGAACCAGCATTCGGTGCAACCGAACCATCACTCCAGGCCCATGCACCAGCAACGCTTACTGATCCACCAGTTAGGTTCGAACTAGCTAGGGTTTGACCATAAGTGATGCCAGAAGCTGAAGGTCCTGCACTAACAGTTGGGTTCGCCTTATTTACAGTGACACTGACCGAGACAGTAACAGTGTTGTAAGAAGTTGTGTCAGTAGGTGTGAAGACAACACTCTGACTTGCAGTTCCTGCTGCTGGCGCAGCTGTTGGCGTTGCGTAAGCAAATGAACCAGCAACCGAAGCACTACCACCTGACAGTGTTGCTGAAGCCAAAGTCTGACCATAAGTAATCGCTGCGGCGCTTGGTGTCGCAGTTACAGATGGCGTTGCCTTGTTTACAGTGAATGCTCCGGTGCTTGTCGCGGTTCCACCCAATGTGGTTACTGCGACGTTCTGCAGACCATTAGCTACACCTGTTGGCACAGTTGCAGTAATCGATGTCGCACTGACAACGTTGTATGAACTAGCAGAAGTAGCGCCAAACACAACTGATGATGCACCAGTGAATCCCGTACCAGTAATTGTTACGACATCTCCACGAACACCAGAAGTTACGTTCAGTGATGAGATAGTTGGAACAGCAACGATTGTGAAAGTCTTATCGCTATTGGAAGTGCCGCCAGCGTTTGAGACAACTACTGCAGAAGCAACGTTGTTTGTTAATCCTGCTGGGATAGTCACAACTACTGAGGTCGCGGTCGCTGAAGTTACAGTCGCGGATACTCCACCGATTGTCACGATTGGGTTGCTACCAGCTTGTGGCTTTAGTCCGGTACCTGTAATTGTTAACGAGTCACCAGCCTTACCCGAAGTTGCACTTAAGGATGAGACAACTGGAGTTGCGAATGGGTTGCTGGTGTAGGCAGCGTTACCACTGTTACTTGAGGAGTCACCTGAGACCAACCAGATCGAAGTTGCGCCAGATGCATCAAGTGCAGCGTAACGGTTGCCGGTACTAACTTGGCCCGCATCCTTTGAGGACAAGTTTGAGTTTCCAACAATCATGTTGGCCCATGTTGTGTGGTTAGCGTTGTATGGGAATGTGTAGGTCACATACTTGCCGAAGGTGTCGGTGCCAACTGTTGAAGTGCTTGATCCGCCAGCGCCAGTAATTGTTACCGGTGTGGTGAAGTCTAGGTAATTTGCACCTACCCAGTAGGTGTAAGGACTAACTGCAGTGTCATTCAAATCTGAACGAGTAGCAAGGTAAACCTTTGGATAGGTTGCGGTGTTGCCATCGTAGTGAATCGTTACCGACTGAGTTGTTGGACGATTTGGATTCGGGTTGATTGAACTAAACGGATCGCTGTTGCTTACAGTGCTGTCGTAGTTGCGGATCCAGATTTCATCGCTTGCACTAGTGAGTGTGCGGTAACGATCTGCACTTGAGCCAGCATCCTTATTGAATGTGCCACTTAGGGTCCACACCAAGAAACCAACCTGCTGAATGTTGCTGCCCGTGTAGGTAATTTTTGCTACCGCGCCGTAAGAATCGTAGCCCAACGAGTCAACCGAAGTCTCTGGTGACTGTGTGCTGTATGTACCAACTACTGAAGAACCTGATGCAGAACCGGTGCCTGTCTGTACCCATGAATGTAGGTAGGTATTTAGGTTGGTGAAGTCCTGCTTGTTGTAATGGATAGTCAAAGTTGCAGACGAGTAACCAGCTACTGAGAAACCTGAATTAGTTGCACTTCCGCCTTCAGTGGTTACAACAACCGACTGTGAGCCAAAGCTCAAACTTGATGGAACTGTTACTGCTATCGCGGTTGCAGTGTTTGAAGCAATCGCTACCGTAGTGCCGCCAATTGTTACTGTGGCACTGCCCAAGTTTGTACCGTTGATAGTTAATGCTCCACCACGCTGAACGCTTGAAGAGCTAAGTGAGGTAATAGTTGGCGCGGCCAATACTGTGAACGCTGAACTTACGGTTCCGCCAGCAGTTGTAACAACTACGTTGCCTGATCCAACACTTGCACCAGCTGGCACAGTTGTTGTGATTGAGGTTGCTGTGTTCGCAGACACGGTTGCAGATGCGCCCCCAACTGTAACGGTTGCGCTCGTCAAGTAAGTACCAGTGATGGTGATTGTGGCTGCAGCCAAACCACTCGTTGGGCTTACTGATGAAATGGTTGGAACGCCGTAAGTTGTGACGCTGACATTCGCAGTATTCGTATTGAAGTTTGTGCGCTCTGTTGGCGTGAAAGTAACACTCTGATTAGCAGTACCAATCGTTGGCACAGTACTTGAGGTTGTCCAAGCAAATGTTCCGGCGACTGTTGCGCCTGCGCTAGTTGCAGATCCACCACTAAGTGTTGATGAAGCCAAAGTCTGACCAGTGACCAAACCAGTAGCAGTTGGCGCTACCAAAGTTGGTGTTGCCTTATTCACTGTGACACTCACTTGGATGCTCGTTACATTGTTGTAGTTACTGGTGTCAGTTGGCGTGAAAGTAACGCTCTGATTTGCAGTGCCCGCACCTGGAGTTGAACTCGGCGATGCATACGCAAATGCACCAGCTACTGAAGCTGTTCCACCACTAAGTGTTGCTGTGCTTAGCGCAGCGCCATACGTGATGGATGCTGCAGAAGGGTTCACCGAAATTGTCGGTGTCGCCTTGGCAACTGCAACACTCACGTTGAATACAACTGTGTCGTAAACCGTGTTATCAGTTGGCGTGAAAGTAACGCTCTGATTTGCAGTGCCAGCACTTGGAGCAGTTGATGATGATGTGAATGCAAATGATCCTGCTACTGATGCGCTTCCACCAGATAGTGATGAACTTGCAAGAGTCTGCCCATAAGTAATGCCAGCAGCAGTTGGGGTTGCAGTAACGGATGGAACAGTCTTATTAACTGTGAACGAGCTGCCTGAGGAAGTACCGCCAGCTGCCACAACTGTTACATTCTGCAAGCCATTCGCTGCGCCAGTTGGAACAGTTGCTGTGATTGAGGTGACACTGTTCACGGTGTATGAGCTTGCTGAAACAGCGCCATACTTCACATCGGTAACGGTGTTGTAGAAGTTACCGGTGATAGTAATTGAATCGCCGCGAATACCGCTTGCGGCACTTAGTGAAGAAATAGTTGGTGTTGCGGCCGTAACTGTAAGCCCAGTACCTGATGATGCTCCAGCGCCAGTTGACAAGATGACGTTGTTCGCGCCAGTTGTCGCATTGGCTGGAACTCTAATAACCAGACTCGTGTCATTTGGCGCCGAATTTGGACTCGTTGTAATGGTTGCAGCTTGGCCACCAATTGTTACGCCAGTTACGCCATCAAAGTCAGTTCCGTTGATTGTTACCAAATCGCCCTGGGCAGCAGTGCTTGGGCTAAGACTCGAAATAACTGGGACGGCCACTGAAACTGTGATCGAAATATTGAAGTTTACTGAGTTGTAGTTAGTGCTATCCGTAGGTGTGAAAGTAACCGCAACACTTTGGGTTCCTTGCGCTGGAGTTGCCGCTGGTGTTGCGTAGGCGAAAGCACCTGCAACTGTTGCTGCTCCGCCAGTAAGACCGATTTGGCTCAAGGTATTACCAACACGAATTGGACTCTTTGTTGGAGTAGGTGTCGCTGTAACACTTGGGGTTACTTTGGCAACGCTGACATTGATACTGAAATCAACAGTGTTGTAGTTAGTGGTGTCAGTTGGGGTGAAGCGAACAGATGCTGAATACGTGCCCGCACTTGGGGTGGTAGCAGCAGACACATATGCGAATGTTCCAGCAACCGAAGCTGAGCCACCTGAGAGTGTTGCAGTACTTAGAGCTGCGCCATAGGTAATTCCGGCTGCACTCGGAGTTGCAGTAACCGATGGCGTTGCCTTGTTTGTAGTAACACTGACATTGAAGTTTGTGGTGTTGTAATTAGCCGTGTCGGTTGGAGTAAACGTCACGTTGTAACTTGCAGTACCAGTTGCTGGCGCTGCCGTTGGTGTTGAGAATGCAAACGTTCCTGCCACAGATCCAGCGCCACCAGTTAGTGAAGATGATGCAAGCGTCTGGCCATATGTAATCGCGCTAGCTGCTGGGGTGGAGCCGACAGAAGGAGTTGTCTTGCCCACAACAACTGAGGTGGTAGTCGTGTTGCTGTTGAATCCAGTTGAATCTGTTGGCGTGAAGGTAACTGAATAACTGGCAGTACCCGCAGTAGGAACTGCAGTTGGCGTTGCGAAGGCAAAAGTACCTGCAACGGTTACTCCGTTAATCGAAGCTGACCCACCTGAAAGTGTTGAGGTCGACAATGCAGCGCCATAGTTGATTCCGGTTGCAGATGGAGCAACAAGTGTCGGCGTGCCCTTCGTCACAGTTACTGAAGTAGTTGCAGATCCACCGTTTGTGGTTGCGATTACCGAGCCAGCTGCCACAGGCGCAGTTGTCGGGACAGTAATTACAGGCGCAGTCGCACTAGCAGTCGTAACTGTTGCAGCCACACCGCCCACTGTGAAAGTTGCACCAGTGAGGTTCGTTCCGGTGACGGTAATTGATTGACCACGAACAGGCGTGATTGAACTTAATGAAGTAATGGTCGGTGCGGATGCATAGGTGAAGCCGCCCGTTGAAGTAACAGTGCCAGCAGCGTTGGTCACAACCACATCAGCTGTGCCAACTGACCCTGTTGGAACGGTTGCTGTACAAGTTGTGCTAGACGAACATGAGATGCCAGTTGCCGCTGCGCCACCAACCGTGATTGTTGGCGTTGAAGTCTTGGCAGGAGCGGCAACAGTTGGACGTAAGTTAGTACCGACAAGAGTGATGGTGTCGCCCGACTTGCCAGTTGAACCGGAGCCCACTGTTGTATCGGTAACACTTGTGATCGTTGGTGCAACTCCGTAAGGGTTTGACGTGAAGGTGGCATTGCCGGTGGTGTCGCCGGTGAGTAACCAGACATTAGTAGTGCCACCTGAAGTTGCATTCTGCACGTAACGGTTGCCCTGTGTGGATCCCGCAGTTGGATTACCACCATCTTTTGATGTCAAGCCGGCGTTACCAACAATCATATTCGACCAGTTAGCCTGGCCAGCGTAATACGGAAGCGTGAAAGTTATGGTCTTGCCAAAATTGTCAGTCCCTGAAGTCCAAGAATAAGTAAGGCCGTTAGAAGTTGTAGATCCTGAAGTGGTCCAGTCGTAATATGTTGGGTTTACCCAGTTGCTTGCATCGATTAATTTACTCTGGGTACCAAAGTAAAGCTTCGGGTACGTGCTTGTGTTGCCGTCGTAATGGTAGACAAATGACTGAGTGGCTGGGTTGCCGGGCGTTAGTGGATCATTTTGGACAGCTGGGTAAGTCTGGCCAGATCCTGTTGCGATGGTCGAGCTTCCGGTCTGTAGCCAAAGATCCATCGTGGACGAGTTTGCAAGGGTAACAAATCGGTCGGAACCACTCTGGGCATCTTTAGTCCAAGAACTGGAAGTTGGACCGTGCACAATTTGTCCAACTTCAAATGCACTGCCTGTTGAGGTGATGTGAATAATTTGCAACGCACCGTATGAATCAATGCCATTAAGGTTCATCACTGGGTCGCCGCCCTCGGTGATGGTACACGCAGTATCTGCGTGTGATGAGTTGCGGCACCAGATGTGGTTAAACCAAGTTGAGTAAGAGTTATCGCTACGTGCATAGTGAATGTAGAGCGTCATACTCGACGGGATAGCATTCGCGGGAGCAACAAACCCAACTGCAAGTAACGTGGCAACTACTGCCCCGCCCAAAACTCGACGCAATGATTTACGCAGTGATGTCATCTTTGACATTTGAATCCCCTTTTCAACTGATGCGACGCAACAACATCAGAACGCATGCACAAAAACACTTGGTCCCTTAACCAAGTGGAGTACATCCAATTGCTTAGAGAATAAGGTCTTTTTACCCGCGAAACAATAGAAATCTCAAAATTTCTTTAACGATTTGTTTATGAAAGCGGTTTCACAAAAAGTCTACTTTTTCAGAGAATTGGGTTAACGCGGAATTCTTGGCCGGCTTATTTGCGGTGTCTATCTAGCAACGGCTGGGCTGGATCCCACTTTTGTCCAGTTTTTTCATCCATTTTTCGCCGGGCCAAACCGGACAGCGCCTCTAAAACAACGCGGTTACCCAGCAGTGCTGTGATATCTGCGTGGTCATAAGGCGGGGCTACTTCAACCACATCAATTCCGGAAATTGGCAGCTCGTAGGCAATACGTCGCACGGCATCAAGAAGCTGACGCGACGACAAACCGCCCGGCTCTGGAGTTCCAGTGCCCGGAGCTGAACCAGGATCAACCACATCGATGTCGATGCTTAAGAAAATAGAGTCGCAATCTGTCATGGCCAATTTACAAGCTTCAGTCAAACACTCATCAAAGCCGCGTTTAACAATTTCGGACATCTCGTACGAGCGCATGTTTTGCTCGGCCATCCACTCGAGTACCTCTGGTGGTGGCCAATAACCGCGTAAACCAATTTGAATAAATCTGTCGCCGCGCACAGCGCCACTTTCAATAAGCTGACGCATTGGATGACCATGGCCAACTAACGAACCAAAAGTTATGTCGCCAGTGTCTGCATGCGCATCGAAATGAATTACGCCAACACGACCCCAGTGGTCAGTGCCGCGAGCGACGCCTGTTACATCTGGCCAAGTAATGGTGTGGTCTCCGCCAAGTACTAACGGGATAGCACCAGTACGCGCAATCATTTCAATTACCGCTTCTAGATCTGCACATGATTTGGCAGCATCACCGGAAAACATTTCAACATCGCCAGCGTCGACAACTCGAATATCTTTTAATCCATCAACAGCCATCGCAAGGCTTGGCCTTGAGCCATCGAACCCTAGGTAACAGGCTTCGCGCATAGCCTTTGGGCCAAAGCGCGCGCCGGCTCGGTAACTAGTTCCACCATCAAAAGGCGCTCCCACAATTACTACATCGGCATCAGCGTATGTAGTCGGGTCGTCTAAATCGATTGCATCAACGCCAAGAAATGTGATATCTGGGCCGAACATTGCGCCATAGCGAGTCATGGTTTCAGCGTAGTGCTTTGCCTATAAATCTGACTGAGAAATCGGATTTGATTGCTCTACGGGTTGTAATTACAGGTAACACCAGTTGGGGCTCGCCCAATTAAGAAGTACTGGTCTATGTAGCGATCTATACAATCTGAGCCTTCAGAATAAGCGGTGTGCCCATCACCATTGAAAGTCAGAAGAACGCCCTGACTTAATTGCCCAGCAAGTGACTGAGCCCATGCGTATGGAGTAGCCGGGTCGTATTTTGTGCCAACAACTAAAATTTTCGGCGAGCCTTTTGCATGAATAGCGCCTGGCGCCCCAGTTGCGCGAGCTTGCCAATATGTGCAACCCAGGTTGCTCCATGCCAACGAAATTCCAAATACCGGAGCTTGCTTGCTCCACTTAGTTGCAAGCTTGCGAGTTTGTGCAAGAGTTGCTCGGTCTGGTCGATCTAAACAGTTGACTGCATAAATAGCTTCGTTGCCGTTGTCGGTGTAGTGGCCATTTGAATCTCGGCTGGTGTAAAAATCGGCACTTGCGCCTAGCGTCTCATAATCGCCAGTGAGCGCAGTTAGTAATGCTGACCTTAGATCGGGCCAACCATATTGTTTGCTGTAAAGATTTCCAAGTACGCCAGTTAGCGCCATCGCCTGCGTAAATTTGCGCCCATCTTGTAGTTTGCCTGGATGGCTATCCAATTGGTCCAACATGTTTGCCACTTGAGCCACACCAGTATCAGTGTCACGGCTAAGCGGGCAATCAGATTGATTAGCACAATCTGCGACGAACCTACGAAGGGCAACATCAAAGCCAACAGCTTGTCCGTATGACATCTGTTCATTAGTCAACTTCGGATCTACAGCCCCATCAAGAGTCATGCGCCCAACATTTTTTGGAAACAAGTCGGCGTAGGTAGCACCAAGAAAAGTGCCATAACTCCAGCCAAACCAATTCAATTTTTCCTCACCGAGCGCCTGGCGCAAAATGTCGATATCGCGCGCAGCACTGACAGTGTCCATGAACTTATAAATCGCTGGCGATCTCTTTGCGCATTCATTAGCCAGCAATTTTGCGTAGGCCACAAACTGCGCAACCTCCACAGAATTATCGGGCGACTGATCGGCCGCCAGAATTTGATCAAGTTGCTTATCGTTCAAACACTTAATTGGGTTACTGGTTCCAACCCCTCGAGGGTCAAAACCAATTACATCGAAATTTTCTTTCAAAGTTGGAGTCATGATGTAGTCAATGCTTCGAACAAAGTCAACGCCTGAACCACCAGGTCCGCCTGGATTTATTACTAACGAACCTCGAGTAATTTCTGCGGGCGCTCTATGGCGAGTTACTTTGAGGTAAATAGACGCTGCAGCTGGGTGGCGGTAATCAAGTGGTACCTCAACTTTTGTGCAGTCAAAACCATCTCCACACCCCTTCCAAACCAATGTTTGCTTATAAAAAAGTGAAAGCATTGCTGGGACTGCCGCGGTGGTGCTCGGTTGCGGTTTTGGTTTGGCTTGCGTTGGTGGCTCTGTCAGATGGAATAGCGCAAACACAAGTGCGCTAACCACCGAAACCATGGCCCCGATTAGAACAAGTCGATTCTTCTTCACTTTCGTGCTCCCAACAAAGCTAACTCGGAATTGAATAACGTAACCAATAATGATTCGAAAACCAATTGAGCCGCAACGTTTGCAAAAAGTTGATCACGCGCTTCGTTTATCGCATCGACTCGGCGCAATGTGTGGGCTTGTGAGTCTTGTTCGGCAAGTTCAGTAATTTGCTCACGTAACTCTTCATTGATGAGCGGCACATTTGAATCTGCCTGCACAATCAGTACGTCACGATAAACCGCAGTTAGATCTAGCAAGATGCGATCGTATTGATCGTTCAACAATCTGCGATGACGAGTTTTAGCACGTTTTTCCAAATCCTTTAAGGCGGACTTGAGTGCTCTAGTTGATGCGCCCAAACCTTTACCTTGCGCGCCATCCCCATAAGCCATGCGAATATCGGATTCATCCTGCGAATCAAGGGGCGCTGCCAGAGTATCTGCATCTGCGCTCGCGTTGGCCACAATGCGTTGCGCTAAATCAAAACACATCGGTACCGAATGCAGGCGAAATGGAACGTCAACAATTGAGCGGCGGCGCTCACGCACATCTTCATCTGTTGCAAGGGCGCGAGCCCGGCCGATGTGACCTTGCGAAACTCTCGCAGCCCAATCGGCAAGGTCAGGGGCAACTGCGTATCGCATAACTAACTGCCCTACGACGTCTTCATGCGATGGCGAAATAAGCGAAACCTGGCGGCATCGACTACGGATTGTGTCGAAAACATCTTCAGCAGTTGGAGCGCACAAAATCCACACAGTTCCTGGTGGTGGCTCTTCAAGACTCTTGAGCAGAGTTGAAGCAGCATCAATTCGGAACCGATCGACATCTTCAATCACAAAAATGTGCCAAGGTGAACGAGTTGGCGACAATGCTGAGCGTTCAATTAACGCAATAGCATCATCAATTGCGTAATTCATTCCTTCGGGAACTATGTGTTCAACATCTGAATGTGTGCCTGCTAAAACATTGCGACAGTCGGCGCAGTTGCCGCAGCCACCCTTGGAACAAACAAGTGATTGAGCGAAAGCAAGGGCAAGTGTGCTTCGGCCACTTCCAGGTGGGCCTGTAATTAACCACGCATGTGTCATGGCTGCGGCAGCTAGTGCATCGCCCTTGTGTGTCTGTTCGCTGGCAAACTTTAATTCTGTAACAGCATGTTCTTGACCAATGACTATGTCGAAAACACTCATTGTGTTTTCAATTCTGCAAGAACGGCCGTCGAGATTAGCCCAGCAATATCATCGATAGGCAAAGTGGCATCAACAATGATGTGCGCTGCCTGTGAGTTTTTTGCCAAGTCACGAAAGGCTTGCTGAGTTTGCATGTGAAAATCAAGTGACTGTATTTCCATCCGGTCTGTGCCGTTACGGCGCTCAATACTTACCTGAGCCGGTACATCTAAGTAAACAGTGAAATCTGGCAGCAACCCTTGCGTAGCCCACTCGCTGAGTTCGCGGATGTAAGTGCCACCAAGATTGCGACCATACCCTTGATACGCCACCGAAGATTCTAAATACCGATCGCAAATAACAATCGAACCATTCTCTAAAGCAGGGCGAATTAAATTTGTTGCGTGATCTGCCCGGGCTGCAGCAAACAAAAGTGCCTCTGCCTGATCTGGCATATCAGTGATTGTTGGGTCGAGTAATACAGAGCGAATTTTCTCGGCTGTGGGTGTGCCACCTGGCTCGCGGGTTACGACAACAGAAAAACCTTCATCAGCAAGACACTTCGAAAGTAGCTCGGTCTGTGTGGATTTACCCGCACCCTCGCCACCTTCGAAGGCAATGAAAAATCCGGTAGTCACAATCTCACCTTAATTGGTATTGGCGACTTATTCTGCTGTGGCTGGCGACTTACCAACACCAGTCTTCTTTGCTGGCGCCTTTTTCTTAACAGATTTTGACGCAGTCTTTTTCGCGGGAGCTCGTTTGGCTGGCGCACGCTTGGCTGGCTTCGCACTTGGCCCAGCTGCTCGACGCTCAGCTAATAAATCAGATGCTCGCTCAATCGAAATGTTCTCAACTGAGTCACCGCCGCGTAAAGATGCATTAGTTTCGCCATCAGTGATGTAGATACCAAAACGTCCTTCACGAACCACAACTTCTTTGCCTGTTGAAGGGTCGGCCCCAACAACTTTTAGTGGACCCGCTGCTTGGCCACGACCGCGTCGCAATTTAGGTTGAGCAAGTAGTTCAAGTGCTTGTTCCAAAGTCAACGAGAAAATTGATTCCTCGTCTGGCAAAGTACGTGAGTCTTTGCCTTTAAGTAAGTAAGCGCCATAGCGACCATTCTGTGTGGTGATGACTTCACCATCAGCTGGGTCGTTACCAACTTCGCGTGGAAGTGTGAACATACGGAGTGCGTCGTCAAGAGTGACTGCATCTACAGCCATCGTTGAGAATAGGGATGCAGTACGTGGCTTAGCTGACTTAGGTGAACCTTCGGGCAACACCTCAGTGAAGTACGGGCCATAACGACCAGTCTTGGCCATGATGACGCGATCAGTTTCTGGATCTATACCTAATTCGTGTTCACCAGATGGTGCGTTGAAAAGTTCTTCTGCTTTTTCGGCAGTTAATTCATCGGGGGCTAGATCAGTTGGGATGTTTGCGCGAGTATCTTCACCACGTTGCAGGTACGGACCATAACGGCCAACGCGAATAATTGCATCGCTACCTTCGATTGGGATTGACGCCATCGCGCGCGCATCGATTTCGCCGTAAACAGCAACCTGTGGAGCCAGGCCGGGGAAATCTCCACCTGAATCCTTATCGCCAAAATAGAACCGCTTTAGCGCAGTTAGTCGCTGATCTTCGCCGCGAGCAACTTGGTCAAGCACTTCTTCAAGTGATGCTGTGAAATCGTAATCAACGAGTGACCCAAAGTGCTCTTCCATCAAACGCACAACAGTGAATGCCAAGAAGTGCGGCACTAGCGCACTGCCACGTTTCCAGACATAACCCTGATCAATAATGCGGCTAATGATTGCAGCGTAAGTAGATGGACGACCAATGCCCAGACGTTCAAGCTCTTGAACCAAAGTCGCTTCGGTGTAACGAGCCGGTGGATTTGTGCTGTGGCCATTTGCATCAAGACGCACTGCAGTGACTCCATCGCCAACTTTGAGTGCCGGGAGGCGGCGGCTTTGCTCTTTGTCTTCTTGATCATCATCGGCATCGTCGTAAGCAGCAAGATGGCCACGGAAAGAAATAACTGTGCCGCTTGCAGAAAATTCTGCATTGCGCCCATCGCTACTTTCACCACCTAGACGAATTGTGGCTGTGGTTCCACGTGCATCAGACATCTGACTTGCAACAGTGCGTTTCCAAATTAAGTCGTACAGTGCAAACTCGTCGCCAACAAGCTCGCCTGCAACTTCAGCAGGCGTGCGGAATACATCGCCAGCAGGACGAATTGCTTCGTGTGCCTCTTGCGCATTTTTAACTTTACGATCGTAACGACGTGGCACATCTGGAATGTGGTCTGAGCCATAAAGCTGGGCTGCCTGGGTGCGCGCTGCGGTAACAGCAGTATCAGAAAGTGTGGTGCTATCGGTTCGCATGTAAGTGATGTAACCGCGTTCGTAAAGCGCCTGGGCAACACGCATTGTGCGCTGGGCTCCCCACTTCAAACGACCAGATGCGGCCTGCTGCAAAGTTGAGGTCATAAACGGAGCTTTAGGGCGATTTGTGTAAGCCTTGTCATCAACTTTGATTACCGAGAAGTTGGTATTCGAAAGCGAAGTGCAGAGCGTGCGTGCTTGCTCTTCGTTCAAATGAACTAAGCCATCTTTTGTGCTCAGCGTTGCAAGTGAGTCGAAGTCTTTACCAGTAGCGACTCTGGCGCCATCAACTGCAACAAGATTTGCCGTGAAACTTGCTGGATCAAAAACACCTTCAATATCCCAATAGGACGCACTCTTAAACGCAATGCGCTCACGTTCACGTTCAACGACCAAACGAGTTGCAACCGACTGCACTCGACCAGCAGACAAACCTGCTTGCACTTTGCGCCACAAAACTGGTGAAACTTCAAAACCATAAAGCCGGTCAATTAGCCTGCGAGTTTCTTGCGCATCAACCAGCGCCATGTCGATGTCGCGAGTATTTTCTGCCGCAGCCTTGATTGCCTCTGGTGTGATTTCGTGAAACACCATTCGCTTAACTGGGACTTTAGGACGCAAGATCTCTAGTAGGTGCCAGGCGATAGCTTCGCCTTCACGGTCCTCGTCAGTGGCCAGAAGAAGTTCATCGGCATCTTTAAGCCGGTTTTTAAGTTCAGCGACTTTGTCTTTTTTCTTTGCGCTGACCACATAGTAGGCAGTGAAGTCATCTTCAACGTCGATCGCCATTCGGCCCCAAGGCTGCTTTTTGATTTCAGCAGGGACATCAACCGCGCGCTCGGGCAAATCACGAACGTGGCCAACACTGGCCTGCACGTCGTAGCCTGGGCCTAGATATTTTTGGATTGTCTTGGCCTTAGCGGGCGATTCGACAATTACCAAGCGATTCACGGTAGACAATCTATTCCTCTCAAAATCTGACGCACTCTATATATGCGACAGAAAAAGGTGTTCTCGCGACAGTGTGCCGTGAGCCCCTAGGGGGTTGTCAAATGCTAGTTTCGCCAATACCTGGGTTATTCAGCCAATAAACCCTTGGTGTTATTGAGGTATTGGCCTGGAAAAAAATTTCAGTTAATTTCCAGGCCAACCACAAAAGCCATCGGCTAAGCCTTAATTGGCTACTTCAGCAAAAACCTCTTCGCCAACCGCAATTGGACGACGCTTTGAGATGATTACCGCGATTACGACGATTGCAATCGCTCCGAAAGCAAGCCCTAGTTGATTGCGAGTTTGTCCCTGCAAATCCAGTGAGACAACGGCCGGAGCAACCAGCAAAGCCACCAAGTTCATCACTTTAAGCAGTGGGTTGATGGCTGGGCCAGCAGTGTCTTTGAACGGATCACCAACGGTGTCGCCCACAACTGTCGCAGTGTGTGCCTCTGAACCCTTGCCACCGAAGTTGCCATCTTCAACAAACTTCTTGGCATTGTCCCAAGCTCCACCAGAGTTTGATAGGAATACAGCCATCAAGGTGCCGGTTGCAATTGTTCCGGCAAGGAATGATGCAAGCGCGCCGATGCCCAGACCAAAGCCAACAGCGACCGGTGTTAGCACAGCTAGTAAACCTGGAGTTGCTAGTTCACGAAGTGAATCACGAGTAACGATATCTACAACTTTGCCGTATTCAGGAAGTTCGGTGCCTTCCATGATGCCTGGGTGATCGCGGAATTGACGACGTACTTCATAGATAACTGCGCCAGCTGCGCGAGACACTGCACTAATTGCCAGACCGCTGAAAAGGAAGACAACAGATGCACCGATTAGTAAACCAAACAAGTTGCGTGGGTTAGAGACATTGAAGTCGTACTTTTCAAGATTCATCGAATTTGGATCTAAATTCAACTTCATAGCAACTTTGACAAATGCGCTGCTGACCTCTTCTTGGAATGATCCGAACAATGCAGTCGCGGCCAGTACCGCAGTGGCAATTGCAATACCTTTAGTGATTGCCTTGGTGGAGTTACCAACTGCATCAAGATTTGAAAGCACTTTGGCACCTTCGCCATGAACATCCTTCGACATTTCAGCGATACCTTGTGCGTTATCTGAAACTGGTCCGAAAGTATCCATAGATACGATGACGCCAACAGTGGTAAGCAAACCAGTTCCAGCCATCGCAATTGCGAAAAGGCTAAGCAGGATCGAGCCGTGGCCAAGTAAGAATGCGCCGAACACTGCAGAGCCGATTAGTAGCGCCGAGTAAACAGCAGATTCAAGACCCAATGAAATACCCGCAAGAATTACAGTTGCACTGCCGGTAAGTGACGACTTGGACACATCATCAACAGGACGGCGGTTTGTCTCAGTGAAGTAACCAGTTAACTGCTGGATTGCTGCCGCCAACACAATACCAATTAGCACAGCCGTGATAACTAGGATGCGTGGGTTCAAATATGGTGAAACACCTTCTTGGAAAATTGTCTGCGGGATACCTGGAATCGCACCGAGTGTTGCTGGCAGGAAGTAGTAAGTAGCACCTGCAACCAAAATTGCTGAGATAAATGCAGAGATAAAGAAACCACGGTTAATTGCGCTCATGCCCGAACGATCGTTCTCACGAGGTGCGACAGCGAAGATACCAATTACCGCGGTAATAACGCCGATAGCTGGAACCACAAGTGGGAATACCAAACCAAGTGCGCCGAAAACTTCTTTGCCAAGAATCAATGCCGCAACCAAAGTCACCGCATATGATTCGAACAAGTCAGCTGCCATGCCAGCACAGTCGCCGACGTTGTCACCAACGTTGTCTGCAATTGTTGCAGCGTTACGAGGATCGTCCTCAGGGATACCTTGCTCAACTTTTCCAACAAGGTCAGCGCCGACATCGGCAGCCTTTGTGAAAATACCGCCACCAACACGCATGAACATTGCAAGAAGGGCAGCACCGAAGGCAAAACCTTCAAGTACGCGAATTGCATTTTCGCGATAAATCAAAACAACGCTTGCTGCGCCTAATAGGCCAAGCCCAACAGTGAACATGCCAGCGACGCCACCGGTGCGAAATGCAATTTTCATAGCCGCTTGTTCGCCACTATCTTTAGCAGCTGCGGCAACGCGAACGTTTCCACGAACAGCTAGCCACATACCCATGTATCCAGTTACACCAGAGAAAACTGCGCCAACGAGGAAAAATACGGAACGACCAATGCGCTCGCTTTGTGTATCTGCTGGCAATGCGAAAAGTAAGAAGAATGCGAGTACTGCAAAAACACTTAGTGTCTTGAACTGGCGGTTCAGGTACGCAGCTGCGCCTTCTTGAATAGCGCCAGCAATCTTCTTCATGTTTTCGGTGCCTTCATCAGCGGAAAGCACTTGGCGAACAAGTACTGCTGCGACAACTAGAGCAGCTAGCGCGATGGCAGCAACGATTGCGATTGTGGTGATGTTAGCGGACGATAATTGCATAATTCTCCTCATTGAGTACTCGCAAGAGTTTATGAGATGAATGGCTAGGAATAAAATTATTTGGGCAAAAAAGCCAAAAAATGGCTTTTTAATGGGCTCCGAGGGTCTTAAACAGCTTTCGGGCCTTGGTTTCGTCCCATAAAACCACAGACTGGTAATCTCGCCAGCCGTTTGCTGTTGCAATAGGCACCGTCATCGTTTTTCCAGACCCTTTAGAAATTGCCCGCATAGCTAGCGCAAATTTCGCTAAGTCGGTCAGGCTTTCTCCTCGCCCCACTGAGACAGCCGCAGTTGCAGCGTGGCCCAAGGACCGAACCGAAAATGGATTCAACAAAATTGTCGGTGAAAGCGACTTGTGCAGCACTGCAGCAACGAATTCCTGTTGGCGCTGAACTCGCCCGATGTCACCAAGTGGATCTGCGTGGCGCATTCGAACATAAGCGAGTGCAACTTTTCCATCAACAACTTGACAACCGTGCTTTATGTGTAGACCAGAATCTTTATCGTCATAGTTTTGCTTCGGACACAATCGGACGCCACCAACTGAGTCAGCCAAACTTTTAACACCGAGCAACCCGATGGACATGTAATGGTCGATGTGCAAACCGGTATTGCGTTCGATCGTGCGAATCAAAAGTTTGGATCCGCCAATTGAAAATGAAGCATTGATTTTGGTATAAGACTGATTGTGGTAAGTGCCATCGCCAGACTTGTACTTTGGCAGTACCACCCATGAGTCGCGCGGCAAACTTATTAGCGTTGGTTTACCGTTCGTGCCCACATGAACAATCATGATTGTGTCTGAACGCGGTGGACCAAAACCTCCGCCAGTGTGCAGTCCCTTTTGCTGAGTCCAACTCAAACCGGCTCGACTATCGGAACCTACCAGCAGCCAGTTGACGCCAACGGTGTCGGCAATCTGTTTATTTGGCATTGCAGCTTCTTTTTGCAAGCTGTGCGATAGATCTGAGATGACCCAAGCGAAAGTCACGAGGTACAAGATCAAGAAAATTTTGAGCGGCCGGCCAACACTTTTTGGCAAAATACGCCGTTTGTTTTTTTTAACTTTTGGTTCTGGCGCAGGATTTGACGTAACTACGGGGTGAGGTTGTACAGGAGTTGCGCTGATTGGTTGCTCATCAGAAATTACAACTGGAACCAGATTTCCATTTTGGTCGCGCCGATACACAGTTGATTCCACTAAGTAATCATTACTTACGAATTGGCGATAATCCTTTACATACACACTGCTAGCGATTCTTGTTTTTCCAACAAGTGGCTTTTACGCGTAATCTTGAAGTGCAATGACTACTTACGCATACCTTGGACCTCGTGGCACATTTACTGAAGCCGCGCTATTAACTATGCCCCAAAGTGCTGGCGCAGAACTTCGTCCAGTGGCATCTGTTGCATTGGCATTAGATCTTGTCCGCGCAGGCGAAGTCACTGGCGCATTGGTGCCAATCGAAAATTCAGTTGAAGGTTCGGTCCCGACCACCTTAGATGAACTATCGCACGGAACAATTCTGCAAATCGTTGATGAAATCGCAATCCCAGTGAAATTCGCATTATTGGTCCGTCCTGGTACAAAAATCGAAGACATCAATCGAGTAGCAACCCACCCGCATGCGCATGCCCAGTGTGCTGGTTGGATTGCCGAAAATTTACCTGGCGCACATGTGCTGCCAGCGATGTCAACCGCGGCCGCGGCCGCGGAGTTAACTGACGACGCAAACTACCAAGCAGCGATTGCATCAACTGCTGCTGCTGAACATTACGGTTTAGAAATTCTGCGCGAAGGTATCGCGGATCAATCAGCTGCCTGGACCCGATTTATTTTGGTTCGCTCTCCTGGTCATGCGTTACCGCCAAGTGGAAATGATAAAACTACGCTCTCTCTTTTCATGCATGAAGATCATCCGGGCGCATTGTTAGAAATTCTTACCGAGTTTTCCCTTCGTGGCGTGAACTTAACCCGCATTGAATCTCGCCCAACACGTAAACAACTTGGCGATTACTTTTTCTCAATTGATTGCGAGGGCCACATCGACGATGAGCATGTTGGTGAAGCCCTAAAAGGCTTGCATCGAATTTGCGCTGATGTGAAATTCCTTGGTTCATACCCACGCCATGAGGCGCATGTTACAGACTCTGACGGGTTCACCCTGGAGACAGAATTTAAGGATGCAAACGAATGGCTCTCGCACATCCGAGATCGCGCAAGCGACTAACTGCCAAGCAGTTGCTGGATAAATACTGCCACTGCGTCCTCGTCATTTGATGGCAACAAAACATCAGCAACGGCTTTCACCCGCTCGTGTGCATTTGCTACAGCGGCCCCTTTGCCAGCCCAAGAAATCATCGGTACATCATTTGGCATGTCACCGACGGCAGCAACTTCCGATTGGCTAACTCCAAGATTGCTGGCAAATTTTGCTAGTGCCGTACCTTTATTAACTCCACATGGGCTCATCTCGAGTAACACATCATGAATATTTGAGTGAGTTAAATCAACAATGTCGCAGGCTACTGACTCGGCAGCATGAACAAACTGGTCGGCGTCCAACTTGGCATGCTCACTTGGGCGAGCGAGCAACTTAATAACCCTGCCTGAGTTGAACATTTCTTCAACTGCAACTCTTGGTACTTCTTGTTGGGTTTCCCAACGCGGACGATAATTATTCTCAATCACAAACGAAACGTTGTCGTCAGCTAGTTCAACTGCAAAGGAAACTCCCGGATCAATTTGGCGTAACCGACTGACCACTTCTAAGCCCAAATCTCGGTCTAAAAAATCTGCCTGCAACACCGCGCCAGTTGCGACATCGAGAACTAGCGCGCCATTGGCGCAAATGGCATGGCCATGCATTCCAGTTATGTGGCCGATTTCGGTCATCCAACGCGGCGGGCGCCCGGTTGCGAACACGACGTGCAAACCAGCGGCTTGGGCACTTTTCAGCGCGGCAACATTAGCGGCGGAAATACCGCCCGATGAATTTAAAAGAGTTCCGTCTAGATCAGTCGCAAAAAGTTGCGTCACAACTTGTCCTTATTTCACATTGAACTGGGTTGCGCCGCCCAAGTAAGGCTGCAGCGCCGCTGGGATACGAATTGAACCATCTGCTTGTTGATGGTTTTCGAGTAGCGCAACAATCGTGCGAGTGATCGCACACAATGTTCCGTTCAAAGTGGCGATTGGTTCCACTCCATCAACATTTCGCCCACGAATGCGCAATCTGCGTGACTGGAATGTAGTGCAATTAGATGTTGAAGTGACTTCTCGATACCGCTCTTGTGATGGCACCCATGCTTCGCAATCAAACTTGCGCGCAGCACTAGAACCTAAGTCGCCAGCGGCAACATCAATAACGCGATATGGAATTTCCAGCGCCTGCAAAAACTCTTCTTCGAAACTTAAAAGGCGCTCGTGTTCAGCAGCTGCCTGGTCGACTGGGCAGAAAGAAAACATTTCCACTTTGTCGAACCAGTGCACCCGGAAAATTCCCCGAGTATCTTTGCCATGGCTTCCCGCTTCGCGACGGTAGCACGGAGAGTACCCGGCGTAGCGAAGTGGCAACGTGTTCAAATCTAAAATTTCGTCCATGTGATACGCAGCAAGTGGAACTTCAGCAGTGCCAACTAAATACATGTCGTCATCTGGCAAGTAATAAACATTTTCGGCGGCTTGTCCTAGAAAGCCTGTGCCTTCCATGGCAGCAGATTTAACAAGTGCTGGCGGAATCATTGGGGTAAAACCATTTGCTGATGCCTTAGCCATTGCAAGTTGCACAAGAGCTAGTTCAAGTAATGCGCCCGGACCAGTTAAGTAATAGAAACGACTACCACTAACTTTCGCGCCGCGTTCAATATCGATTGCACCGATGAGTTCACCAAGTTCAACGTGATCGCGAGGCGTAAATCCTTCGGCAGCGAAATCGCGCTTTGTACCGACTTCACGTAATTCAATGAAGTCGTCTTCACCGCCGGGTGGAGTATTTGGATCAATCAAATTTGAAAGAGACTTAACTAGTTCATCAAGAGCAACATCTGCATCGCGCACCGTAGATTCGGCTGCTTTAACTTGATCGGACAGCACTTTGGTTTGTGATAAGAGCTCAGCTTTTTCTTCACCAGAGGCTTTGGCTACTTGGCTTCCCAAATTTTTTTGGGTGGCGCGCAAGGCTTCGAATTCGGTAACCGCCGCGCGACGAACAACATCGGCAGCCAACACATCATCAACAAGGGATACGGATTCACCGCGAGCTTGCTGAGATGCCTTCATGGCATCTGGATCTTGTCGCAGGGCAGCCAAGTCAATCATGGGTTAAGTCTAAGGTTTGGCCTGCTAAAGCAAGCAATCGACGAGGTTGTTTGGGATTTGTTCACGCGACATTTCAAAAAATTGACGAATCGAGTTACTTTGAATCGTTAAGATTGCGCTACCAATTAATAGTGAGGAAAACGTCGATTGGATATGAACTGGCTCTCGCCTGATGCGCAAGCAAGTAGCGCCGGCGAAAAAGGTATAGGTAGTTACGCCATTGCACCGATAAGTAAAGGGCAAACCGTTGTTGGGTTTGGTGGCTATGTGACTACAAGAGATATTTTGAATACTTTGCCAGAAGACCAGCAACATAGATCGATACAGATTGCGAACGAGCTGTATCTAACTCCGAGCGCCAATCCAGAACCTGGCGACATGGTTAACCATTCTTGTGAACCGAATCTTGGCCTGCTGGGCTCAATGGTTTTGGTGGCAATGCGCGACATCGCTATCGGCGAAGAACTCACTTTTGATTACGCGACGTGTGATGACAGTGACTACGACGAATTCGATTGCCTTTGTGGCCATGCAACTTGCCGGGGCCAAATAACTGGACAAGATTGGAAACTTGCTGAATTACAGGCAAAATATGCGGGCTGGTTTAGCCCGTTTATTGCGCAAAAAATTGCAGATTTGGGTTAGTGCTACCCTGCAATTTCTATGATTGGCAGTTCTGCCGTAATCTTGCTCAGGTGAGATTCTTTGGAATGTCACAGGGCGAGATGGCAGAGCGGCCGAATGCGGGCGCCTTGAAAGCGTCTGAGGCGAAAGCCTCCGGGGGTTCAAATCCCTCTCTCGCCGCGGTACAACGTGGCGACCGCCTTGCGGCGGTTGGTACGTTG
>JBAXKB010000017.1:0-22029 GCA_037137575.1 Actinomycetes bacterium | reverse complement strand
AGAGCGCTTCCCTGATAAGGAAGAGGTCGATGGTTCAAGTCCATCTAGGCCCACGCAAGTTCTAGAAAGGATCGCTATGAAAAAGTTTTTCTTGGCAATACTCGCATTGGTTGGTTTTGTTGGCTACAAGCAGGCAAAAGCAAATAAGGCGGAACAGGACTTGTGGACACAGGCCACTTCTGAGTAGTTTAGAAGTCTTGGTTTGTGCCAAGGGGACTTAGCTCAATTGGTAGAGCACCTGCTTTGCAAGCAGGGGGTTAGGGGTTCGATTCCCCTAGTCTCCACAATGAGGTCGCGCGAGCGGCCTCTTTTGTGTTTATGGAATTAGTTACTTAGGGTCAAAGGCGACACCATGTTAGATCTGCTTAGGGAAACACCTGCTCTAACTCGCAGATTACTTTTTGGCAATTTCTTAAGTTCATTAGGCAGTGGCTTAACACTTCCACTTTTGATTGTTTATTTGCATCAAGTTCGTGGCTTCTCGCTATTAACTGCGGCGCTTGTCGTTGCTTGGATGTCTATTTCTGGACTGGTAGCAACTGGACCTGTTGGCGCGGCTATTGATCGAGTTGGACCTAAGCCAGTGATGGTTATTTGCTTGGTAGTGCAAATGTTTGCAACTTTGAGTTGGGCATTCGTGCACAATGGCACCCAGGCGTATTTGGTTGCTAGCTTTAGTGCGCTGGGGCAGTCGGGATTATGGCCGGCACAAAATACGATGGTTGCCAGGATGGTGCCAGCGCAACAGCGTCAGAACATTTTTGGTATCTCATTTATGTTTTTGAATTTGGGTCTGGGCATCGGCGGTTTGCTCAGTGCGCTGATTGTAGATTTAAATGATCCATCTAGTTTCTTGCGTTTGTATTCGATTGATGCTTGTTCATATTTACTCTACTTACTAGTTCTATTTTCGATACCTAACTTTGTGCCAGATGCACAGGATAAGCACGAGCCCGGTAGTTATCGCGACTTACTTGCTGATCGAAAATTAATTTACTATTTCTTGGCCACACTGCTAATGCTCATTTGTGGTTATGGCTCATTAATGGATGCGGGCATTGCACCACTGCTTACTGTTTTTGCTCATCAATCAGCTAAGGCGCTTGGCCCAATTTGGGCTATCAACACTTTCTTAATTGTGATTGGTCAGATTTATTTCTTGAAGTTGGTCAAAGGTCGAAGCAGATCGCGCATGTTGCAAGTTGTGTGTTTACTCTGGGCGCTGTCTTGGATAGTTCTGGCAAGCGGTCTTAAATTGCCGGGCTTGTGGCCAGCGGTTATGGCTGCTTTGGCTATGGGCATCTTCGCTTGTGGCGAAATGGTTTGGTCGCCTGTTGGACCAGCTCTGCCCAATGATCTAGCACCAGAGCATTTGCGTGGCCGTTACAACGCCGTAAGTTCGCTCAATTGGTCGCTCGCTGGTTCAATCGGCCCGGCACTTGGCGGATTTATGCTAAGTCGCCAGCTACCGTACCAATGGATTTTGATTTTGCTTTTAGGTTGTGCAATTTCGGCAGTTTTAGCTGATCGCCTGCGTAAGCAACTGACGCCAAGCCAAGATGGACTTGAATAAAAATATATTTTTTATGCACAGGCTGTGTAGTAAAAAAAGCAACTGGGGATGGCTTTTTCAATTTTTAGGGGCAAACACGCACAAGTTATCCCAAGTTCAAAGTGCATAAAAGCGGCGTGTTTCCCCACTTTATCCACAGGCTAGTCCACAGGACTCATTGTCACTGTCAGAGCAGCAATCTAGAGTCGGACTACACATAAAACTGCAGATTTTGAAGGTATTCATGAGCGTTGCTGAATTTTCACGGGATCATAACCATGATCAACTTTTGACCCCACCGCAAGACATTGTTGCCGAGCAATCAGTTCTTGGCGCGATGCTCCTTAGTAAAGACGCCATTGCAGACGTTATTGAGCACTTACACGAAAATGATTTTTACAAGCCAGCTCACACCACAGTTTTTGCGGCAATCCTCGACATCTACGGTCGTGGCGAACCTGCTGATGCAATCACGGTTTCAAACTATCTTTCTAAAGCTGGAACGCTAACCAACATTGGTGGCGTCAGTTACTTGCACACTTTGGTATCTGGTGTGCCGACAGCTGCAAACGCAGGCTACTACGCGCGCATTGTTACTGAGCGAGCAGTGCTTCGTCGCTTAGTTGAAGTTGGCGCTCGCATTACCCAGATGGGTTATTCGGGTGATAGCGAAATTGATGTGCTGGTTGATCGCGCACAGGCTGAAGTATTTGATGTAACAAAACAACGCCAGAGTGAAGATTATCAACCACTCTCGACAATCATCCCAAGCACGTTAGACGAGATCGAAGCCATTGAAGGCAAAGGCGGAGTTCTGCTCGGTGTGCCAACAGGATTTGCTGCCCTAGATGCCATCACACATGGCCTGCATGGCGGGCAATTAATTATTGTTGCGGCCCGACCAGGTATGGGTAAATCTACCTTGGCGTTGGACTTAGCGCGCAGTGCAAGTATTCGACATAATTTAACATCGGCAATCTTCTCACTTGAGATGAGTCGTAACGAAATCGCTATGCGCCTACTTTCTGCCGAGGCCTCCGTGAGTTTGAATTCAATGCGTGGCGGTAACTTGGTCGAAGCCGATTGGCAGCGTCTTGCAGCTCGGATGGGTCAAGTTAGTGAAGCTCCAATGTTTATCGATGACTCGCCCAACATGACCATGATGGAAATCCGCGCGAAAGCTCGTCGGTTGAAGCAGCGACATGATCTGAAACTTATTGTGATCGACTACATCCAGCTAATGAGTTCTGGTCGTCGAGTAGAAAGTCGTCAGGTTGAAGTTAGTGAGTTCTCACGTTCGCTCAAATTGCTCGCTAAAGAGTTAGATGTACCTGTTGTTGCACTAAGTCAGCTAAACCGTGGACCAGAGCAGCGCCAAGACAAGAAGCCGATGCTTTCAGACCTTCGTGAATCAGGCTCACTGGAGCAGGATGCAGACATGGTTATCTTGTTACATCGTGAAGGTTTCTACGAACCAGAATCTGCGCGCCGCGGTGAATCTGACTTCATCTTGGCCAAACACCGCAACGGCCCAACCGACACAATTACTGTGGCCTGGCAAGGTCATTACAGTCGCTTTGCTGAAATGGCTGCGTCTTCCTAATCATGGCTGTCATAGATCGCCAACATCTGGCCTCGTTATTAGAACGTGAACGCGCAACATACCGAATTAATAACCCTGGCTCGATTGCACTTTACGAACAAGCAACTAATTTGTTTGGCGGTGTTCCGATGACTTGGATGAATAAATGGTCCGGCGGATTTCCGCTCTATTTTGAAACCGCGCACGGCAACCGCATCGTTGATGTTGACGGACACACATATATCGACTTTGCACTCGGTGATACCGGAGCAATGGCCGGGCATAGTCCAGCAGCAAGCGTGGCAGCAATCAGTCATCGCATCAATGCCGCTGGGGGAATCACCACAATGTTGCCAACTGCAGATGCACAATGGGTCGGCGCTGAATTAACACGCAGATTTGGTCTACCACTTTGGTCGTTTACCTTAACTGCTACAGATGCAAACCGGTGGGCGGTTAGGCTGGCACGACTGGCCACAGGGAAACCGAAAATTTTAGTTTTTTCCTACTGCTATCACGGATCAGTTGATGAGACTTTCGCGGTACCAGGGCAAGGCGGTCGTGCCACTGCGCGACCTGGCAATGTTGCTCCGCCAGTTCCGCTTGATGAAACAACTCGGGTAGTTGAGTTCAACGATCTTGCTGGTGTTGAACGCGAACTAGCCAATGGTGATGTTGCGGCAATTTTGGCTGAACCAGCAATGACAAATATCGGCATAGTTTTACCTGTCCCAGGTTTCCTTGAAGGCCTTCGTGAGCTAGCAACAAAATACAACGCGTTATTAATGATTGATGAAACGCACACTTTCTCTGCTGGTCCTGGGGGCATGACCGCGCGCGAGAATCTGTCGCCAGATATTTTCATTATCGGTAAATCAATTGGCGCAGGAATCCCATCTGGTGCTTACGGAATCACCCACGAAGTTGCCCAGATGTTGACTAACCATCCAGAGGCAGACCTAATCGATGTTGGTGGGGTGGGTGGCACACTTGCCGGTAATGCACTTTCGCTAGCTGCTATGCGTGCAACTCTGGGCGAGGTACTAACCGATCAGGCTTTTGCGCAGATGATTATTCTGGGTACGCGCTACACCGAGCAGGTGCAAGAAATTTTGGATCGATATCAAATTAATTGGTCAATTTCCCAGATAGGCGCCCGCGCTGAATATAGATTCACGGCTCCAACACCAACTTCGGGCAGCGAGTCAGCTGCAGCGAGCGACGAAGAACTAGATGAGTTTATGCACCTTTACATGTGTAATCGTGGAATTTTGATGACCCCATTTCATAACATGGCTTTGATGTGTCCGGCAACAACAGTTGCAGATGTGGACGCTCATCAAGGCTTATTTGAGTCAGCTATTCGAGAGCTCGCACAAATCAACTAACCGTCTAGAGTTAGATTGTGAAACTAACCACTCGACTATGGCTATTTCTTGGTGCCATTTCGATTGTGACAGCTGCTGTTGCTGCTTGGGAAATTCGCGCATATCAGCTAGCTCGGGCACATATTGGTAAAGTCTTGCCGCAAGATCAAGAGTTAATTCATGTCGGTAACCAATTAGCAGTAACTATCGCTGGCGCAGCCGTCTTGGATTTCTTTTTACTTGTTCTTGCATCATATTTCGCTCGTCGTTGGGTAATCATTCCGCTGCTTCGTATGCGAAAGGATCTAAATCGGATTTCAGATGGTGAGTTGAATATCAGCATCAGGGCAACTGGCCCGCTGGAAATAGCGCAAACGGCAAAAGCGGCTGATGCGATGCGGCGCAGTTTGGTTGATCAAATAGATCGCACTAGATCAATTGAATCTTCAATTTCGGCAGAACCTACCCTTACGCATGAAGTACGAACTGCGTTAGCGACCAACTTCCAACGATCTAAAATTCACCCACTCGAGGTGTACGACATTTATCAAGCCGCCGAAGGTGTGACTAGTGGCGACTGGTGGGACATATTCTCCACTGAGCGCGCGCATGTAATTGTTCAGGTAGACATCCAAGGACATAATGCTGGTTCTGCAATTGCAGGTTTACAGTCGAAAGCAGTTTTCGAAACTGCGGTTAGTTCTGGAATCGATATTCATCGCATCGTTAAAGCGGCTTCCGATAAATTGGCCGATGTCGAAGCCAAAATTGCCACCGCATTTGTAATGGAGATCCCAATTGATCCAAAGTTGCCTGTGCGCTGGATTAGTGCAGGACATCCACCGGGAGTTGTACTTTATCCAGATGGAACACATAAACTTTTGAATCCAACAGGACCGATGTTGGCTGGGTTTGGAAAAGTATGGGACATTAAACAATTCCTACTTGAACCCGGGATGCGCATCCTAATCACTTCAGACGGGCTCTTAGAGCTTCGCAACTCTAAAAAAGAGTTTTTTGAAATTGAAGGTTTACTAGCAGCAACCGCACATCTTTCAAAAGAAGATGGACCCCGAGAAATAATTAAAAATATTTCTGCAGCTATGAAAGATTTTGCTGCACATGATGAACTAGACCGCTGGATACATGAAGATGTAACAGTTGTTGCTATTGCCCGGGAGCAAGTATGAGCGATGAAGTGAAAATTCGTGAGTCAATTCAAGGATTACCTGGCTATAAAGCTGGCGATCGTGCCGAAGCAGTAGCTGGCTTTACCCCATACAAACTTTCAAGCAATGAAAATCCACTTACTCCACTTCCAAGTGTTGTATCGGTTATCGCCCAGGCCGCTGAATCGATAAATCGGTATCCAGATCCACTAGCCACTGAATTGACCGCACGACTTGCCGAGAAATTTCAGGTAAAGCCGAATTCCATTGCCCTTGGTACAGGATCTGTTGGCGTCTGTCAGCAGATTGTGCAGGCATTATGTGATGCAGGTGACGAAGTAATTTTTGCCTGGCGCTCATTTGAGGCGTATCCGATTATCACCACAATCGCTGGAGCGGTAAGTGTGCGAGTACCGCTTACATCATCGGGTGAACATGATCTTGTGGCCATGGAAGCCGCGATAACAGATCGCACTCGGGTCATCTTTATATGCACGCCAAATAATCCAACCGGCAGCATTGTTAAGCACCAAGACTTGATTCATTTATTAGCAAAAGTTCCAACGAATGTTCTAGTGGTTATCGATGAAGCGTACATAGAATTCAATCGCGATGAGCAAGCAGCGGATGGCTTGGGTGCGTTCCGAGCATTTTCTAATGTTGCAGTCCTGCGAACTTTTTCTAAGGCATACGGCCTAGCAGGACTTAGGGTCGGTTACCTGATTGGTCCGGAAGTAGTGGCCGAGGCGGTGCGAAAGACCGCGGTTCCGTTCGGCGTGTCATCGCTTGCACAGGCTGCTGCTGTGGCTTGCCTTGATCATGAGGACGAATTACTTGAACGAGTGGACAATCTTGTAGCGCTTCGAACCTGGTTTGAGTCGGCTCTTGTTGAATTGGGTTTTCAAATTCCCGCAAGTCAGGCTAACTTCATTTGGCTACCTTTGGGCGATCGTGCGCAACAATTCGCTAAGGAATGTGTAGACGTGGCAGTTGCAGTGCGTATTTTTGTTGGTGAAGGCGTTCGGATCAGTATTGGCGAACGCGAAGCACTTGAAGTTTTGTTACCTATTTGTGCGCAATATGTTTAGCGCTACTGCGCCAGTAACTGCTTGACCAAGTTAGCAACCGCACTGCCATCGGCCCGACCAGCAACTTGTGGTTGCACGATTTTCATTACTGAGCCCATGGCGCTCGGCCCAGTTTGACCAGCGTCTGCGGTGGTTGCGATAGCTGCGGAAATAATCGACTCTAGGTCAGCGCTTGATAGTTCTTCTGGAAGATATTTTTTAATTACTGCTAATTCATTTTCTTCAGTTTCAGCTAGTTCTGGGCGATTTGCCTGCGTGTATGCAGCGCTGGCTTCTCGACGCTTCTTGGCTTCACGATTCAAAACGGTAACTACGTCTGCATCGGTTAACTCTCGGGCCTCTTTGCCGGACACTTCTTCGTTGGTAATCGCAGATAGGACCATTCGCAAAGTGGATAGCGAAATTGTGTCTTTGCTGAGCATGGCTGCTTTGACATCAGATTGCAGAGTTTCTTTTAATGAGGCCATTGTCACTCCCTAGTTACCAGAAGTCTACGGTGTCGGCGCTGCAGTATCTGTTGGCGTAGCAGTATGTGTTGGCGCGGGTGGTGGTGTTGGTTTCTGAGTTGGCTTAACTGTTGGCTTCACTTGCGGCTTGCCAGTTGGTTTTACAAATGGCGTCGGACTAGCACTCGGACTTGATGGATAGTAGCTTGACCAGTTATTTGCCGCGTTGCACTTAGTTAACTCGTCGCCAGTCATGTTTGGACACAGCCCGTAGCCGCCGTAATTACCCCAACCGCCTGGGTTGAGGCCAAACAGAGTTTTGAGTTTCCATTTTGTTTTTGGCGTACCAGCAAGTGCGCCAGCCATCGACTCACGCCAGATCGGTCCTGGGAGCAGGTAGCCATAAACCTGTGAGTAGTAAGTGCCGTTAATAGTCACGTTACTCATTGGGTATGTCTGGCCACCACGTGGATCACCGACCCAAACTGCGCCAGCCATGTCTGGGGTAAATCCGACGAACCAAACAGCAGCGTGGTTGTCGGTAGTTCCGGTTTTTCCAGCAGCTGGACGTCCGAAATACATTGTTGCGCCAGTTCGCCCACCTAGTGGGCCATCAATTACGCCAGCCATAATCGCGGCAACGCTATCTGCTACATCAGCATCGATTGCTTGTGAGCAGTTTGCGGATGGAACTTCAATTGCTTGACCATCTCGGTCGGTGATACTCAAAATTGCAACTGGATTACAGTGCATGCCATGGCCGGCAAAAGTTGCCATTGCCTCGGCCATATCTAATGTGGTTACATCGAAGCAGCCAAGTGTGAAACAAGGCAACTGTGGAATGTCCTGACCATTTCCAAGAGTTACACCCAGAGCCTTAGCAACTGCGGGCGGATCACAAATACCCGTTTGTTCTTCGAGGGCAACAAAGTAGGTATTTACTGAGTAAGCCGCGCCTTGCAACATGTTAAATGATCCAGAGCTGGTGGAATTCTGCACTGTCCAAGGTTCGCGAAGATTTCCGGTCGCGCAGTCGCGGAAATTGTAAAAAGTTTTTACCGGCGGCGAGCTGATGTATTTAAATGGGCTGATTCGCTGCTTTAAAGCTGCAGCCATAGTGAATGGCTTAAATGTGGATCCTGCCTGAAAACCAACTGTGCCGTTGTGATTAATTGGGGCACTGTAATTAACGGTGGTGTAGCCAGCACCCTTGGTTCCCCAAAGTCGGTCTTGTGCCATTGCAGTTATTTCACCAGTACCCGGCCTAATCATGGTGATTGATGTTGCTTTTTGGCTAGGGTCCTTTATTGGAATGTATTTGTTAACTGCTTTTTGCGCTGATAATTGTGCCTTGGGATTCAAGGTTGTTTTAATCGTCAAACCACCAATGTCTAAAAGATGGGCACGAATTTCCGGAGTTGCACCAAAAGCAGGGTCGTCCCGTAGAACTGTTTGAACATAATCACAGAAAAATGGTGCAGCGGCTGTTGTGCAACCATTTGGAATCGTAGCCGGCTTCAAGTCTGTCGTGATTGAAGTAGCAATCGCCGCATCTGCTTGTTGTTGTGAAATGTCACCAATTCGCAGCATGGCATTGATTACTTCATCACGTCTGGTTTGGCCAGCTTCTGGAAAATGAATTGGATCAAATCGTGATGGGCTTTGAACTAGTCCGGCAAGTGTTGCTGACTGGGTAATCGTCAATCTATCTGCATGTGTAGAGAAGTATCGCCTAGCCGCTGCTTCAACTCCGTATGCACCGCTGCCAAAGTAAGCAATGTTGAGGTATCCCTGAAGTATTTGTTCTTTAGAAAATCTGTTTTCTAGTCCAACTGCGTAGCGCGCCTCACGAATCTTTCGTCCCAAGGACGGCTCAATTGCTGCTTTTTGTTCTTCAGGAGTTTGTGCAGCTGCCAACAATATCTGCTTAACATACTGTTGTGTGATTGTTGATCCACCTTGTACTTGTGAGCCTGAACCTGTTGAAATTAGGGCCCGTAATGTGCCACGTATATCGATTCCAGCATGTTGGTAAAAGCGCTGATCTTCAATATCGATAATTGCTTTTTGCATTATTGGTGAAATTTGGTCCAGCGGTACTTCGATTCGATCCTGCGAGAACGTAGTTGCAATCACATTACCTTGCGCGTCAGTGATGGTGTTTTGCAACGGAAGTGGGACTTGCGTTATGTCCGCTGGCAGGCTTGCAAAACTATTCGCAGAATTGCGCGTTAGTAGGCCCAGAGTGCCCACAACTGGGATGGCCGCAACGCCAGCAATAAGCCCCGCAATGCCGATGAAGATACTCATTTTGATCAGCAGACCAAAGCGGTTTTCGGTGGATTCCTGTTCGCGCTTATTAGTCATAGTCTCTCAATCGTAAGGCGTAAACCACCAAATCAGAACTGCCACTTGGTAGTGGGTTTTGCTGAAATTGGGTATTGACAACGCAACCTAAAAAGGTCAAGACTTGAGGTATCTGGTTGCGCACTTGAGTGTGCGAACTATCGACAATGAAGTCGAGTGTGAAGGGATATCGAGTGCAAGCTGACTGGAATGACAACTGGAACAACGAAGCTGCCTGTGTAGATACAGACCCAGACGTACTCTTTGTTCAAGGCGCAGCACAGAATCGCGTAAAAATTATTTGCGCAGGTTGCAATGTGCGTACCGAATGTCTTGCAGTAGCTCTTGATAATCAAATTGAATACGGTGTTTGGGGCGGCATGACCGAACGCGAACGTCGGGCGCTGCTTCGCCGGCGCAATAATGTAACTTCATGGCGTGAATTACTAATGAGTGCTCGCCAAGAATACGGTCGCGTAGATCCCGTGGCATTCGTTCGCCAGTCTTAATCAAGACCGCTAACAATAAAACCGCTGTGGTTTGCGTAAGGTAGTGCTGTGACTAACTCAATTGATAATCGATTAACCGAACTTGGCATTACTTTGCCAACAGTTGCTGCGCCAGTTGCGGCATACATCCCAGCCCAAAAAAGTGGCAACCTTATCTTTACTTCTGGACAACTGCCGATGCGTGATGGCACCTTGATGGCTACCGGAATTCTTGGTGTCGATGTTGAAATCGATGAGGCTTATGCTTGTGCGCGTCAGTGCGCCCTTAATGCCTTGGCCGCTATTAAAGCAATCGTTGGCAGCTTAGACAAAGTCACCCAGATCGTGAAAGTCACGGGTTATGTTGCCAGCCATCCAACATTTACAAATCAGCCAGCCGTGGTAAATGGCGCCAGTGAATTATTGGGCGAAATCTTTGGCGAACTCGCTGCGCATGCACGATCTTCAGTAGGTATGGCGGTGCTGCCACTTAATGCACCGGTTGAGATTGAACTAATTGTTGAAGTTTCGCAGTAATTGACTCTGCCGAGTTCCGTGCAATTCGGTACAGTCAATAGGGGTCGTGCAGACCTGCTGGGATTTTGTTCCGAGCGATTTGGAGAAGCTGATGGATAGTAACTTGCGTGATGCGCCACTATTCAGCGCACTTGATGAACAATCGGCTTCGGCGCTTCGCGACTCAATGACCAGCGAGACTTTGAAAAAAGGTGAAGTACTTTTTCAAGAGGCAGATCAAGGCGATCAGCTTTACTTGATCATCGAAGGCAAAATTAAACTTAGTCACACTTCCAGCGATGGACGTGAGTCACTATTTACCGTGCTCGGACCCGGCGACATGTTCGGTGAGTTATCGGTATTCGACCCAGGCCCTCGAACATCTACGGCTATCGCAGTTACAGATGTTGACGTTTTGGGTTTAAAACACGATGTACTTAAGCCCTGGTTAACACAGCGACCAGAAGTAGCGCAATCACTTCTTCAAGCACTAGCAAACCGCTTGCGGCGCAATAGCGAGACTATGTCGGATTTGGTATTTGCTGATGTGCCTGGTCGAGTAGCAAAAGTACTTATCCAGCTAAACGATAAATTTGGTACTGATTCAGCGTCCGGACGGTTAGTTGCCCATGATCTGACCCAAGAAGAGATCGCCCAACTCGTTGGCGCCTCTCGGGAAACGGTGAATAAGGCCCTTGCTGATTTTGTGACGCGTGGCTGGATTCGACTAGAAACCCGTAGTGTGCACATTTTGGATGTTTCTAGACTTCAAGGCCGAGCCAAATAACTGTCGTAGGCTAAAGGCGTGCCAAAATCTGCCGCCGCAAAGCCAAAACCACTTACTGAATCGGCTGGCGAAATCAAGACAAGAGCCACAAAAATTTACTCGATTCTGGGCAATGTTTTTCCAGAAGCTAAATGTGAACTTGATTTTGAAAACCCATTACAGTTATTGATTGCCACAGTGTTGTCTGCGCAATGCACTGACAAGCGCGTCAATCTGGTTACCCCAGCATTATTTGCAAAATATCCAACAGCAATAGATTATGCAAAAGCGCAGCGACTCGAACTTGAAGATTTAATTCGGTCAACTGGGTTCTATCGAAATAAATCCACATCGATTTTGGGATTAGCAAGTGCAATCGAAACACAATTTGATGGACAAGTTCCGAATACTCTCGAGCAATTAGTTAAGTTGCCTGGAGTTGGCCGTAAAACTGCAAACGTTGTTTTGAGCAATGCTTTTGAAACTCCTGGCATCACTGTCGATACTCATGTTGGCAGAATCGCCCGCCGCCTTGGCTGGAGCGCCAATACTGATCCAGTAAAAGTTGAATTCGATTTGATGGAAGTTTTTGACAGTAAGAAATGGACACTGTTGAACCATCGATTGATTTTTTTCGGACGTCGTATTTGTCATGCAAAGAAACCAGCATGTGGCGCTTGCCCGGTAGCGAAAATGTGCCCATCTTTTGGTGAAGGGCCCACCGATGCAAAAGTTGCGAATGCATTAGTAAAGCTGAGTGCATAATGAAGAAACTTTTTGTATTAGCGTTAGCTTTCTTACTCGCAGCCTGTAACACCCCAAATCAAAAACCTAATTCAGCTGGGACACCTATTGCTTCGGCTTCAGTTTCGATAACAAAATCAGACCTGAAAATTGCCCAGAATGTTGCTTTGACCGATCTTGCGACTGGTTCATCGCTAAAATTTGCGGACATTTCAAAACCTATAGTTGTGACTTTCTGGGCATCTTGGTGCACAACTTGTCGCAAAGAGTTTGGATTATGGCGCGATCACGCACTAGCTGAAAATGTAATTGGCATCAACGTTCAAGATGCACGCGCAAGTAGCAAGCTAAGAGCAGATGCCTACAACCTGATGAAGCAGAACGGAACTGTATTTCCAAGTTATATAGATACTGAAGAAGTTTTAACGAGTCAGTTAGGAATTGTGGGCTTGCCGGTAACTATTGTTGTTGCTAGCGATGGAAGTATCGTTGCTAGACATGACGGTGCGATGACAAAACAGGCGATGTTGGACTTTATCGCTCTTACAAAAGATTGAGGCGATTATTTTGGGTCACCTAGTAACTATCGACTATTTCTTAATCGGCTTACTTATATTGGTCACATTAAGTGGCTGGCGACGGGGATTAATAGTCACTGTCATGTCCCTCATCGGCAGCATTATCGGCGCCTTTGCTGGGCACTTTGTTGCAACCAACCTGGTGTCGGGTAGCTCGCACACAACTGCGATTCGTTGGGCTACGGAAGGTTTCATCTTTCTAATTGCGGTTTCACTCGGTAATGGTGTCGGCGGCTTTGTTGGTAAGCGCATTAATAAGGCGCTCCCGTGGGAACCGATGCAGACTTTGGATCATGTTTCAGGTGGGGTTCTTGCATTTTGCGGGTGGGCGTTAGTGATTTGGATTGCGTGCACAACTTTGATTGCGGCGCCTCTGCCTAAGATTCCTGCTCAATTATCCGATTCTGCTGTGGTTGTAAAGATTGATAAGTATCTGCCGCATCAGGCTAGAACAGTAATTGATAAGTGGCGCGGAATGAACTCCCTGGCTTTGAACTTACAGAAAACTGCAGACTAGCCGAGCAATTTACGGTAGAGATGTTAGTGGAACATCGATAGAGAGTGTCTGAAAATGAGCGATGAAACTTTAGAGAATTTGCTAACAGAAGACCGTATTTTTCCACCCAGTTCTCAGTTTGTCGCAGCTGCAAATGCTGGCGAACAGTTGTACGAAGATGCCGCGCAAGATCGACTTGGCTTTTGGGAAAAGCAGGCAAGTTTCTTACAGTGGGAAAAGCCATGGACCCAAACTTTAGATTGGTCGCAGGCTCCAGTAGCTAAATGGTTCGTCAATGGTGAATTGAATGTTTCCGTTAACTGTGTCGATCGTCATGTCGCCGCAGGCAATGGGCATCGGGTAGCAATTCACTTCGAAGGCGAACCGGGTGATCAACAATCAATTACATATCAAGAATTGCAAGACGAAGTTTGTAGAGCAGCAAATGCATTAACTCAGCTAGGAATTAGCGCTGGCGATCGGGTAGCTATTTACTTGCCAATGATTCCTGAAGCAGTTATTTCCATGCTCGCCTGCACAAGAATTGGCGCAGTTCATTCCGTAGTATTTGGTGGATTCTCAGCCAATGCTCTTGCTAGTCGAATTCATGATGCATCGGCGAAACTTGTTATCACTTCTGACGGCGGCTTTAGACGAGGAAGCGCATTCGCGCTTAAACCGGCAGTCGATGAAGCAGTTGCAGACTGCCCAACGGTTCAGAAAGTATTAGTTGTTAAGCGAACCGGACAAGAAGTTTTATGGAATACGGAAATAGATTTGTGGTGGCACGATGTGCTTGCTGACCAATCGCCGAATCACAAACCAGAGTCCTTTGATGCTGAACATCCACTATTCATTCTTTATACCTCTGGCACAACTGGTAAACCAAAAGGCATTTTGCATACAACTGGTGGTTACTTAACTCAAGTTAGCTATACGCACCGCGCTGTTTTTGATATCAAACCTGAAACAGACGTTTACTGGTGCACAGCTGATGTGGGTTGGATCACTGGCCACTCGTATGTTGCCTATGGGCCCCTAGCTAATGGGGCCACACAAGTAATTTATGAAGGAACACCTGACACGCCACATCAAGGCAGATGGTGGGAAATTATTGAGAAATATGGCGTAACAATTTTGTATACCGCGCCAACTGCAATTCGTACCTTCATGAAATGGGGCGAAGAAATTCCAAACAAGTTTGACCTCTCAAGTTTGCGCTTGCTTGGCAGCGTTGGTGAACCCATTAATCCAGAGGCGTGGATTTGGTATCGCCGAGTCATCGGCTCGGATATCTGTCCTGTGGTCGACACTTGGTGGCAAACCGAAACTGGTGGGCTAATGATTAGTCCGCTGCCTGGAGTAACAGCCTGCAAACCTGGTTCGGCAATGCGCCCACTTCCAGGAATTAGCGCTGAGATTTTTGATGAGCAAGGAACTGCGGTGGGAAACGGCAGCGGTGGATATCTAGTTCTTACCGAACCGTGGCCAGCAATGCTGCGCGGAATTTGGGGCGATCACGATCGTTTTGTGGAAACCTATTGGTCTCGGTTCAAGGGAATGTATTTTGCCGGTGATGGTGCGAAATGGGATAACGACGGGGCGATCTGGCTACTAGGTCGCGTTGACGACGTGATGAATGTCTCAGGTCATCGTATTTCGACTACTGAAGTTGAATCAGCGCTTGTTTCTCATCCGATGGTTGCTGAAGCCGCCGTTGTCGGCGCCAGCGATGAGATGACTGGTCAGGCTGTTGTGGCTTTTGTCATTTTGCGTTCGGGTTCAATAGATGGTCCAGATGTCGCCCAGGATCTGCGCAACCATGTTGCCAAAGAAATCGGCCCGATTGCTAAGCCACGAAAAATCTTGGTGGTTGCTGAATTGCCTAAAACCAGATCAGGAAAAATTATGCGTCGACTGCTGCGTGATGTTGCTGAGAATCGAACTTTGGGCGATGTGACAACACTTGCGGATCCGACTGTGATGAATTTAATTGGCGAAGGTTTAAGCGCAGGCACAGCCGAAGATTAGGCACAACAACTCGATTGCCAGAATTTTCGGGTAGCGTTTTACTCGTGGATGACGAAAACATGTTCCTCGAACCGATTACACAGCCTGAGTCTGGGCGAATTGTCCGTGCTTTGCGTGAGGAGACAACGGGCGGATTACTTTTAATCGCTACCTCTTTGCTTGCTTTAGTTTTAGCTAACAGCCCACTTTCGAAATACTACGAGTCATTTACAACTTTCAAATTTGGTCCAGAGTCATTGCATTTGAATCTCACAGTGGCACAATGGGCAGCGGATTTTCTATTAGCTGTTTTCTTTTTTGTTGTGGGCAATGAACTAAAGCATGAAATGGTTAAAGGCAGCTTGTCTGATCCACGTGAAGCTTTGGTCCCTATTGTTGCCGCACTAAGTGGCATGACTTTGGCAGCCACAATTTTTTTGACGCTAAATCATGGGGAGCCTGCCGCAAGTGCATGGGGAATACCGATATCAACAGATGTGGCTTTCGCCCTTGCGGTGCTGGCGTTAGCCGGTCGTGGATTGCCACTTGAACTTCGATCCTTTTTACTAACCGTGGCTGTGGTTAATGACTTATGCGCAATCAGTGTGATTGCGATTTTTTACGATCAAGGATTCCACTTACTTGAATTCATCTTTGCCATTGTGAGCATTGCTATTTTTGCTATCTTGCAGAGGCGTTACATAACCTCATTTTGGCTGAGTATCCCGCTGGCATTGAATGCTTGGTACTGGATGTATCAAAGTGGTATTCATGCAACTATCGCTGGCGTTGCTCTGGGGCTATCCATGAATGTGCAGGCTAAATCTGGTCAAGGACAATCTCAGGCAGATCGCGCTGAACACATACTCCGGCCAATTTCAGCCGGTGTTTGTGTGCCGATTTTTGCGTTTACCTCAATCGGCATCGCTCTTGAAAGTGGCGCGCTCTCTCAAATGCTGCACGCACATCTGACGCAGGGAATTTTGTTTGGCTTAGTGATTGGTCAACCGGTGGGGGTAACCGTCGGCGCATTTCTAACAACCAAACTTACAAAAGGGTCTTTGAACCCACTGCTGTCGTGGTGGGATGTATTAACCGTTGGAATGTTAGCGGCAATTGGTTTCACAGTTGCTTTGTTGGTTTCAGAAGTTTCTTTCCATGATGATGCCCAACTGCTTAGCACCGCCAAGTTTGGTATCGCGCTGACAAATATTGTGGCTATTACTTTTGCTGTGGTTGCTGTGCGTTTACGTAATCGTGGAATTAAAGCAAATAGTTCCTGATTACGAAAATCCCGACTAGCCTAGAAACAGGAGGCCCGAATGAGTGAGCAAGAAAAATCTTCACTAAGTGGGATGTTCGAATCAATCACCAGTGATTTCACGTCACTTATTCGTGGCCATATCGATTTAGCTAAAGCAGAGTTACTTGAAAGCTTTCGCAGCGCTCTACAGTCTTCGGCACTTTTCTTAATTACTTTTGGCCTAGCAAACTTTGCAGTTACTTTACTTTTAGTTAGTGCTGGCTTCGGTTTAGTGGCCGCTGGGCTGCCGGCTTGGGCAGCGTTTTTGATTATGGGTTTGGTTGTCCTAATCGGCGCGGTTTTGTGCTTGTGGCTAGCAGTGAGTAGATTCAAAAAGATTCGTGGACCGGTTAAAACCATTGCTTCAATAAATGCGACAACTGAGACCATCAAGGCTCGAATCGACGAGCAGTAGCACTCGAGATTTTCCTAACAATTCGCTGCCCATTTTTTTAACAACGTAATTTAATCCACAGTCTGGCCCAGATATTTACTGCTAAATGACGCAGAATCTATGCTCCTTCTAATTGGAAGGATGAAAATGAAGCAAGCACTATTGGTAAGTAGCAACCCACTAATCATCGAAGAGTTCAACTCAATCGCTGCATTAGTAAATGTACGTCTTGTGGTTACCCAGCAGCCCACACTGAGTCAATTAACGGATACGCAGCGAATCTTTGTAGATCATGAAGCTGATATATCAACAATTAAAGCCTGCAATCTACAAAATCAAATTTCAGCAAGTACTGAGACATCATTAGTTCTCGCAGGGTCAGCCACGGCGCACAGCTGGCAAGTAGCTGCCGAAATCGGGGCAAAACATATAGTGCTTATTCCCGAATCAAGACAATGGCTTGTTGACTACATAAAATCAGTTCCCAGCAAACAGGGGCAAATTATCAGTTTGACCGGTATCACCGGCGGCGCTGGAACAACCACCATTGCCTTAGCGTTAGCACGGGCCTGTGCACAGTTAGGAAAATCAGTAACACTCGTTGATTTAGATTTCCAGTCGGTTGGTTTAGATGTAGCTGCCGGATGCGAGAAGTCACTTGGCCTGAATTGGTCGAAAATCCAAAGCCAAGCTGCCCAGGCTGACGGAGAGGCCATCATTGCTGAGTTGCCGCAAATAGAGGGAGTCCGGTTGCTGGCAAATGATGTTTTAGGTGCCCAGCCGGATCGGCAGTTACAAACTCGAATACTCGAACAACTAAGTAACAATTGTGATTTGGTGCTTATCGATGCCGGTAGATGGCACCCCGAATCTGTAATTAGTGGCATTGAAATTACTGAACGTTTCTTGGTGATCCCAAATATCATCAGGGCCTGCGCAATAGGAAGAGAGATAGTCAGCCTTGAAACTAATCAAGCCCAACAACTCATTGTGCGTGAAGTACCAGGCTCCGCGCTGAGCCCAGTTATGGTGGCGGAGACCTTGGACCGACCTTTAGGCGCAGTCGTTCCAAGTGATCACCGTATCTGTGAACTCAGCGAGCAAGGGCTTGCATTAAGTGCCAATCCGTTAGCGAAGTTCAATCGGCCAATTAGCACACTCAGCCAACGATTATTCGGCGATGAAAATGTCTTACGAGTGGCTTGATCAGGTCACTAAAATTCGCGCCGAATTGGCAGCAAGAGATGCAGCGCCAAACTATTTGGCTATTGCTGAAACGGTTAGCCAAGAGTTGCCACTACTAAGCCCAATCAAGAAGTTACAAGTTTTTGATGAGGTTACTACCCACATCAACGGACTAGGTCCACTGGAATCTCTTAGCCGTAAAGCGGGGGTCACAGATATAGTTGTTAACGGGCCAAACGATGTTTGGTTTGATGCAGGCGAAGGTATGCAACGAACAAATATTGCCTGGCAAAGCGATGATCAATTGCGGGAATATGTCACGCACCTGGTTGGACAGTTGAATCGCCGGATTGATGATGCACAGCCGTATGTAGATGCGCGGTTGCCCAGCGGGATTCGCTTGCATGCAATTATTCCGCCACTTGCACAAAATGGAACGTGTCTATCTTTGCGAATTCCACAAACCCGAACTCTTACTCTGACTGATCTGCAAAATCGCGCAATGTTCAGCGAGCAGCTACGGGAAATTCTGGAACAGATAGTTGCTGCAGGAATCTCATTTTTAATTAGTGGGGGAACTGGCACAGGCAAAACCACTTTGCTGGCCGCATTGTTAAGTGAAGTAGATGAGAGTAAGCGAATTGTTGTGATTGAGGATTTACATGAACTAGTTATAGACCATCCACATGTCATTAGTTTGCAAGCTCGAGGGACTAATACCGAAGGCTTTGGCGAAGTACCGCTTCGAACTTTAACTCGGCAGGCATTGCGAATGCGCCCAGATCGCCTTATTTTGGGCGAAGTGCGCGGCGCGGAAATTATCGATTTATTTACCGCGCTAAATACTGGGCATAGTGGCGGTTGCGCGACTGTGCATGCAAACTCCGCGCAAGATGTACCCGCACGCATTGTTGGTTTGGGCCTGCTTGCGGGATTACCTAGTGCGGCAATTCAAAGTCTGTTTGCAACCGCTATCTCGCTAGTAGTGGAACTTAGCCGAACTCAAGATGGACTACGCAAGGTCACCAGCATCCATTTAGTGAAGTTGCTCTCCGGCACTGTGCAGACACAAGTGCTTTTGGATACCAAAGATCCGCTTACTTTCAAAGCAGCAAAGCAGGAAATTGCAAAACTAGCGCAGAAAACAATTTGATGTTTCGAATTCTAGGAATTGGGCTCACGATTTTAGGGCTTCGATTATGGGTAGCCCCAGTTAGCAAAATTCGGATACCGAATGCACTGCCAAAGGTATTCATGAGGTCGGTACCGAAATTTCAGGATCTCCAATTAATCTCGTTGTTAACGGCGGTTCGCCAAGAACTGGTGGCCGGTCTACCTGTGACTCAGGCCCTTGCAAACATAGTTATTGAACAACCGATAGAAATCTTGCCTCATAGTCGTAACGCACTGGGGGACACGACAAATTTACTTGATGCTTTAAGCGAAGACGCAGACCAAATCGGCAGCTCTGAACTAAAACAGTTAGTAAAAATATTGAAGGTAAACAAATCTTCAGGTGCATCCATAACCGAAGCGCTGGACATGATGATTAGGACAGCGCTAATCCGGCACGAGCGTACTCACCAGATAGCCGCTGAACTTTCTGGCATTAAGGCAACAATCACAGTCCTAGCATTGCTACCAATTTTTGGATCATTTCTTGGGGTAATGATGGGAGTGAACGTGCCGTATTGGTTGCTGATGACCCCAGTTGGCTGGGGGTGCCTCATTTTGGCTTGCACATTTGAAGCGCTTGGCTTGTTTTGGGTCAGAAAACTAATCAGAGGTGTGAGTTGAAGTATCTTCATAACCAGAAATTTCGTAATCTACTGCTAAGCATCCCTGTTGTGGTTTACAGGCCAGATATGGTCGGTGCACTTTTAGCTTGTGTGCTTTTTGCCGCGCTGCACTTTGGCTTGCCGCTTCTGAAAAAACTTGAACGCAATAACGCTGATGAGATCTCTCAAGAAAATGTTTGTGAATTCATTGAAATATTTCTACTCGGAACAAATGCTGGGCTGACAAAACTAGAGACTCTAAATCTTGTTAGGGAAACTTCCACTGGACCATTGCCGGGTGAGATGTCTGAAGTAATCGCTAGATGTAATTTGGGCATCAGTTTGGTTACTTCGCTGGGCTACACTGCCAAAAAATATCCAAATCTCGCCCAGGCAATACGGACAATTTCCAGATCGGAGCTTACTGGCGGTCCAATCACTGAAGCACTCGAACTGGAATTGACTTTAACCCAAGCGCAATCAGCAAATGAAGCATTGCGACGAGTGCGAGCTTTGTCAGTTAAGTGTGTGCTTCCACTCGGCTTGTGCTTCTTGCCAGCATTCTTCTTGTTGACCATAGTTCCGATAGTTGCAAGCATGTTGCCCAAAATCTTTTCAACTATGCCGTAATCCTGTTAGTCGTCATTAAATCTTTACACAGCATTTCTTAATTCACAGATAGATGCACTCGAATGACAACTGCAGAACAGCAGTTACAAAATCTATTCAAGACGAACAGTTTCCCAACTACAAGATCGGAGAAAAAATGTTTAAGAAATTTGGTCAGAGGTTCAACTGGATTGATGAACAAGGAATGACAACTGCAGAATATGCTGTCGGCACTGTGGCCGCAGCAGGGTTTGGCAGCATCTTATTAAAAATTCTGATGAGCTCGGGAATTGAGCACGTGCTGGCTCGCGCAATTCAACACGCGTTCTCATTCCTTTTCGGTTCGTATCGCTAATGTCACTGCCCGATTGGTCAAGAGCGAAACTGTTACGAAGTTTCGCTCTTGACCGCGGCTTTGCGACTGCAGAATTTGCAATCGTTCTTCCTGCAGTGGTGTTGGTTGGAGCCATGCTCTTGTGGGTGCTCAGTCTCTTTATCACCCAGCTAGAGATTCAGTCTGCTTCGTACTCGATTGCTCGAGATATTTCGCGCGGTCAAATAATAAATGCAAATCTAGAAAGTCAGCTACCGGCCGATTACAAAGTCCGCAAAACGATTACAAATAATTTTGTAACTGTGAAAATTGGTGTTCGAAAATCCCTAATGAATCAAAGGTTGCCTTGGGGAATTGAGTTGTCCGCTAGTGCTATCTCGGAGTTGGAGCGATCAAATGCGAGTTCAGCGAATTAGCGACACCAAGTTCGTTGATGACAAAGGCAGTATTAGTCTCTTAATGCTTACGACCATTTTGGTTGCAGTTATGTTTAGTTCGGCACTGCTGTATTTAGGCGCTGCAATTTGTCTGCAATCTAGATTGGCAAACTCTGCTGACTTGGTTGCATTGGGCGCGGCAAGTGAATTCTTAGCCGACCAACCCAACCCCTGCCAAGCCGCGAAAGTTTTAGCGAGGCAAAATCGGGTGGAGTTGGTTTCCTGCCAAGCCCAGAATTTATCTGTTTCCGTAAAAGTCGGGATTTCAACCACTAATCTCATTGCGCGGGTAGGTGTTGCCACGTTAACTGCTCGAGCAAAAGCTGGGCTGTAGCGTCACAAAGTCAAAGATGTAATAGATTGGGACACAAGGAGAGCCGATGTTGCTAACAGTTAACCAAGACAATCACCGCACAGTAATTACTGTTGATGGTGAGATTGATTTGTCTACGTCAGGGCAACTAGATGACGCCGTTGTCGAATCCTTGGGCCAGGAAACTTCGCATCTAACTCTTGATTTATCGAAAGTTACTTTCCTAGATTCAAGCGGCTTGGGCGTAATTGTTAAGGCGTTAAAGCGGGCAAAAGAAGCTGGCACAGCCTTTGATGTTGTCGCTTCAAATGACCGAGTTCTTAAAGTTTTCAAATTAACTGGTCTAGATGCTGTTGTTGAGATTTACTCAACACTTGATGGTGTTCCAGGACAGTAATAGTAACGATTTTCACGATTACCAACCTTCGGCTAGAGTAAGACTTTGTTGTAACAAGCGCCCGTAGCTCAACGGATAGAGCATCTGACTACGGATCAGAAGGTTTGGGGTTCGAATCCCTACGGGCGCGC
>JBAXKB010000016.1:0-22562 GCA_037137575.1 Actinomycetes bacterium | reverse complement strand
TGGTGACTGAGCGGGCGATTTAGATGGTGATGGCACTGGACTTGGCGATAGAAGTGCGCTGACTTTTCCACCGATTTTGTAAGTTGAACTGGTTATAACCAAAGAGGGTTTAACTGTGATCGAGACCGTTGCTCTGGTGGCTGATGCACTAGGTGATGGTGTGGCAGATGGGGATGGGACTGATTGGGCAGCATTTATTGGAACCAGCGCAGCAATTACCAATGATGAAAAAAAGGTTGCTAATGATTTGCGCATATTTTTACGCTCATCCCAGTGGGTGAGCAGCTAAGGCCACCACCGGTTTTGATACAGGTGAACCTGAACCGTCGCGCTTACCCTGCTTAGTCGGCAACTCCACAGATCCACCGGTTCCAGTGCAAGCATGAAGCGGAGCGGGTCCAGCCACGGCAGTGACTAATGTGTCTTCACCAGAAAGGAATTTGTGGCAGCGCACGCCACCAGTTGCTCGGCCCTTTGCGGGGAACTCCGACAGAGGAGTGACCTTCATACTGTGAGCTGCGGTGCCCGCTAGTGTTTCGCTGTCACCAGCGACAGTGCCCACCAAAAGTTCACCTTCGGTTGCAATAACCGCTCCAAAAATAACTTTCGCCTCGCCAGAAAGTTTGATTCCAGCCACGCCACCAGCAGGTCGACCAGAAGCACGAAGGACGCAGAAATCAAAGCGAAGCAGTTGTGCGTCATCGGTTACCAACACAACTTGGCCTTTGTCGTTGGCTACTTGAGTGGCGCCTACCACATAGTCACCTTGGTCCAAGCGGATGATGTTCCAGTCGCCGGCAGTCGTTGGAACATCATGGCCAACCCTTTTAACGGTGCCCAGCGCTGTTGCTAGAAACACGGTCGAATCTGGTGAATCGAGGCTCATTAGGGCGAGTGGCCGCTCATTCTTATTTAGAGTCAACAACTCTTTAATTGCACTTCCGCCAGCGACGCTTAGCACTGCGCTATCTGATAGGGCGGGAAGTGAAATAACTGGTATCCGCAGCACTCGGCCAAGTGAGGTAACGACTCCGATGTCGGCTCGGGCTGATGTGTTAATGCCACTGCGGATTGTGTCGTGATTTGCGCGCTTGTTGCCAAAGTTTCGTGTGTCAGTGTTATTTGTGCGCGCTATAAGACCTGTTGCTGAGAGCAGAACGTAGCAGGGATCATCCTCAATTTCTAACGAGGTTATGGTTGACAGCGTGAGTCCGTCATCATCAATTAGCTGTGTTCGACGGTCGTCGCCATACTTATCGGCGACATCCTTAAGTTCTGTGGTCACAACTTTCTTGAGCCGCTTATCGTTATCTAAAATTTCGGATAAGTCGGCGATTATTAGTTGTAGTTCAGATTGTTCTTTTTCAAGTTCGATTCGGGAAAATTTCGTTAACCGACGAAGTGGCATTTCCAAAATGTAATTCGCTTGAATTTCAGAGAGTTCAAAAACTTGAATTAGGCGCTCACGGGCGGCGGATGTGTCGTCACTTGAACGTATGACTGCGATAACTTCGTCAATGTCCAAGATTGCTACGAGCAATCCATCCACAAGATGTAAGCGTTCCTGCGCCTTGTTTCGACGAAATATCGAGCGCCGCTTAACAACTTCAAGTCGGTGGGACAAGAAGACCTCTAGAAGTGGCTTTAGTCCAAGTGTTACTGGTTGGCCTTCGACCAATGCAACATTGTTTATATGAAATGAATCTTCAAGTGGTGTTAATTTGTATAGCTGATCAAGCACTGCTGCGGGATTGAAACCATGTTTAAGTTCAATCACAAGTTCCAACCCAGAGTCGTAGTCAGTTAAATCGATAATGTCGGAAATGCCTTGCAATTTCTTATTGGTAACCAGATCTTTTATCCGCTCAATGACTCGTTCAGTGCCAACTTGGTAAGGCAGTTCACGAACCACGAGTCCCATACGTTTTGGTGAGACCTGCTCGATGTCTACTTTGGCTCGCACCCGAAAACTGCCCTTGCCAGTTAGATAGGCGTCATTGATTCCATCGCGACCAACAATGATGCCGCCCGTCGGCAAATCCGGTCCCGGTACAAATTCCATTAACTCTTCGAGCGATGCTTTTGGATGTGCAAGTAAGTGAATTGCAGCATTAACGGTTTCGCGAAGGTTATGTGGTGGCATGTTGGTAGCCATGCCAACAGCAATACCGGAGGCGCCGTTTACTAACAGGTTTGGAATAGCGGCGGGAAGTACGCTCGGCTCTAATTCTCGGCCGTCGTAATTGGGTGTGAAATCTACGACATCTTCATCGAGTGATTCCACCATTGTGGCTGCGGCCTTTGCCAACCTCGCTTCGGTGTAACGGTAGGCTGCGGGACCTTCATCGATAGAACCAAAGTTGCCGTGTCCGTCAATGAACGGCAGGCGTAGTGACCAAGATTGAGCCATTCGAACTAGAGCGTCATAAATTGCTGAGTCGCCGTGTGGGTGCAACTTGCCCATGACTTCACCAACAACACGCGCACTCTTAACGTGACCTTTATCCGAGCGAAGACCCATGTTGGACATGGTGTGCAAAATGCGACGCTGTACTGGCTTCAAGCCATCTCGGGCATCTGGCAGAGCTCGAGAATAGATAACCGAATAGGCGTACTCAAGGAACGACCCTTGCATTTCAGCAGCAACGTCGATATCGATGATGTTTGTATCAGCAGATTTATTTATAGCCATAAGTTTGTTGTGTAGTTATTGCGAGTAGCAGGTCTATTGATCGGTTGGCCGGTGGCCAAACAAAATGTCATCCCATGAGGGGGAATCGGAAATGTTAGGCACTGAGGTTACTGGCACTGGAATTGTTGGTTGACCCGGACCGACCCAGGCGGGTGGGGCAATGTCTGTTTCATCTGAGGAGTCATTTTCTGTTGGCAACGCAACAAGGCGAGGACGAGACTCTTGTTCGCCAGGCGCAGACTCGTTCACTGATTCTTGGAATAACCAACGCGCTTCATCATCAAGGGACACGATTGAGCGCCCGATTGGATCAAAAATCCAAGTTGCCGCGCCTGAACCATCGCCCACTGCCCACATCACAGCAACATTCCAACGACCATCTTCGCGACGCCAGGAGTCCCATTCCAAGAAAAGAGTGTCCACATCTCGCAGGTCTAGCGCGGAGGTGACAAGTTCATTCAAGGTAATGTCGCCTTGAGGTCGACGCACTAAGGTTTGTCGAGCTTGTACTGCGGTGAAATTACGCTCAGCGAATACGGGACCGGCAAAGCGCTCTAACCTATCGGCTGCAATACCCGAATCGTTGGAAATCGAAGCAAGGCTTTCACCTCGGCGAATGCGGGCCTGAATGTCGCGAACGGATAACCCAAGTTCGCCTTGATGTTCAGTAGCTGCCTTGGCCGCGCCATTAGCACTTCGCACTAGGTTGTCGTCTATTTGCGCAACAAATTCTTGGCCCTCGTCGTCGGTGAAAATAAGACCCGTGTTGTCGTCACTGCGCCCAACAAAAATCAAATCTTTCACCGTGAACCTCCAAGCGTTCGTATGACTCCTAGTTTCGCGTGAAAAAGGGCTAAAGTCGTGCATTTTCGGCGCGTGTCGCAGGTTTGGCTCGAGCAAGCGACACAATAGTGACATGCCCACTAGTGAACTCTCATCCGATCCTGTGTTGGCCAGCGCCATTCGATACGCCAAGTTGGCTGGTGCAACGCTCTTAGCTCGTCCCGAAAAATTGGAAATAGCGACAAAATCTTCCGATACAGACGTAGTGACGCACATGGATACATTGGCTGAACAAATAATTGTTGATGGCATAACTCTGGACTTCCCTGGTGATGGAATCATGGGCGAGGAAGGAGCTGACGTTGCATCTTCAACGGGTTACCAGTGGATTATTGATCCACTCGATGGAACAATTAATTACCTCTACGGGCTGCCTGCTTGGTCGGTGTCGATTGCCCGAGTGAACGTTCAGAGCGGACAAGCACAAGTTGGTGTGGTTTACGCGCCGGCGATGAATCGCCTTTACTTTGCAAAAGCTGGAAATGGGGCGTACCTCAACGATTTTGCCGAACCGCTTAGTGTCGGGCAATGTAACCAACTTTCCCAAGCCTTAGTTGGCACTGGCTTCGGGTACGACTCAACTCGCAGAGGTGGACAGGCCCGAGTTCTGACAAGTGTTTTGCCAAATGTACGAGACATTAGACGCATCGGCTCGTGTGCTCTCGATCTTTGTTTTGTGGCGCAAGGACTACTGGATTTATTCTTCGAACGTGGCGTTAATCCGTGGGATCACGCGGCCGGGGGACTTATCGCACGTGAGGCAGGCGCAATAGTTTCTGGACTTCGAGGAAAAGAAGAAACCAGCGAGATGCTGGTGGCTAGCAACGAGCATCTTCACGCAGATATTTGTAAATTGCTGGAGTCTGTTTCCGCAGACTCCGATGTGCCGAACTAGAAAGGAATGCAAAAATGCCAATCTATGCACTCGGTGAATTAGAGCCGACTATTTCGTCATCCGCATTCATTCATCCAGATGCTGTGATCATCGGGGCGGTAACTGTCGGAGCTGACTCCAGCGTTTGGCCCTGCGCTGTTTTACGTGGCGATACAAACGTCATTACAGTCGGTGCGCGTACCTCAATCCAAGATGGAGCTATCGTGCATTGCACAGCAGATTTACCGACCTTAATTGGGGACGATTGCACAGTTGGTCACAATGCACATTTAGAAGGATGTGTTGTTGAGTCAGGCGTGTTAATAGGTTCGGGTTCGTTGGTTCTTCATGAAGTGCATGTTCACAGTGGTGCGCTAGTCGCTGCTGGCGCAGTTTGTGCACGAGGTTTGATTGTGCCAGCAAACGCGCTAGCTATTGGAGTTCCAGCGCGGATCAAGGAAGGCGCGGCCGATAAGGCAACAATGGAATATTCAGCGAAAAGTTATCAAGCACTGACCAAAAGATACCCACAGGAATTGCGTCGCTTAGATTAACCCAAATTATTAAAAGGTAGGGGCGGTGCAACGAGCGATTCAGGCATACAGTAATCTCACCTAGCGTTAGGGCTCAAGAAAAGCAACTAACCACAATGACGCAGTAGGAGAACTGAAACTTAGCTATGGCTACCGACTACGACGCCCCAAGAAAAACCGATTCCGAAGAAGAGAATGAAAGTCTAGAAGAACTCAAAGCGCAATCTGCTGCTAAGGGTTCAGGCAACATGGACATTGACGAAGCGGACCTCGCTGAGACTTTGGAACTTCCGGGTGCTGACCTCAGTGACGAATCGATAACAGTAACCGTTATTCCGAAACAGGCTGATGAATTTACTTGTTCAAAGTGCTTCCTAGTTCATCACCGCAGCCAGTTGGCCAAAAAAGGTAAAGACGGACCAGTTTGCAACGACTGTAACTAGTCAGTTTCTTCGGATTTCTCAGCTGTAGTTTCTGAAGTATGTTTCATTAGGCTGCTGATTAGAGCTTCGGCGCTAGCTAGTGCAACAGCAAGGCCAACTTTCCAGGCTAAGTCTTCGTGCTTAGGCTTTGGTTTATCATCTGGGCGGTTCTTCGCTACAACTTTTTGCGATTTTTCGGCACTTTTCTTGATCGCCCAAGCAACTCCCATGATTACGAGCGGCGCTAGAAAGTTTATTTCGCGCTTACTTTTAGCCATTTGATCCTCCATTAGTAATCTTCGCTGATTCAAGTGCACCGAGCAAGGCCCCAATTTTGCGAGAAGAAATCTGCCAGTATGGGTGCGGATCAGTTGTGTCTGTAACGGTAATCACTAGAGACTGCGGTACCCAGCTGCGTACTAGTAGATACGCCTGATGGTGTGCGTTGCTGCGCATTGCGACTTTAGTAGCGAGTTTATCGAGTCTGCGAATTTCGCCAATGTACTGCAGGGGGAGTCTGGCTTTGCCGGCGCGTAGCACCAAATCATCGACCCTTATCACTGGGGCGTTAATAAATAGCGAGCCGAGAATTAAGAAAGTACTAGAAAATCCAACTAGCAATCCGGCCTCTGTGCCATACGCGTGAGCGTAGGCGATTCCAAGGGATCCTGTCATCGCGACTAAGAACGCGCAGATTCCAAGGCCCGGCCACAGTCGTTCACTAAAGAGCAGAGTCGAGCCATCGACACCTTCTGGCTCTTGAATCGTGCTGTCCATTTGGGACTCGCTAATCTAATCATTATGAGTACTATCGATTCTTCCATCGTAATCCCGATTACTAAATTGCACGAAAATGCCGTGCTCCCGTCTTACGCTCATTTAACGGATGCTGGGGCAGATTTAGTTTCAGTGCAAGACGCGGTTATTGAACCGGGTCAGCGTGTTCTGATTCCCACTGGAATAGCAATCGCAATCCCTGGCGGTTTTGTTGGTTTAGTGCATCCACGTTCAGGGCTTGCGGTTAAGTCTGGGATTGCACTTGTGAATTCACCTGGAACCATTGACTCTGGCTATCGCGGCGAGATCAAGGTTTGCCTGATTAATCTAGACGCAAGTGAGAAAGTGATTCTGCCCGCTGGAAGTCGGATTGCACAGTTAGTTATCCAACGCGTTGAATTTGCGTCATTCGTAGAAGTATCTGACCTAGATGATTCAGATCGTGGCACTGGTGGATTTGGTTCAACGGGAATTAGTTCATGACTGACGACCAGAGTCATGTGCTACCGGCTAGCGAGGAGTTACTAGATTTTGGCGCACTTAGAGTTCCTCGAGTCGAGGGAATAGAAGTCAGGTTGAACATTGATCATGAATCAATGCAGGGACTCAGCGCTGACTTGGTTTACGGCGCATCAATGGCGCATGTCCAGGTTTTTGCGCGCGCTAAAGACGAACTCTTGTGGCCACAAACTCGCGATGGACTAGTTGCTGGTTTGACAGAACAAGGCGTCGCCACTGAAATTTCAATCGGTCGATTCGGCTCTGAGGTGCAGTGCACCATGCCTGCAGTTGATTTCGAGGGCAACAACATATTGCAAAGTGTTCGATTTATCGGCATAGATGGTGATAGATGGTTTATGCGACTAGCAGTTTCAGGGGCTGCAACTGTTGACGCGACAGAGATCGCAGCGTTTGACGAATTAATAGCGGGTTTAGAAGTTGTCAGAGGCGATGAAGCTAAGTCACCAGGTGAGCCTCTCGTATTTACAATTCCCCAGTGACATCTGCATCAACGCTGATGCAGATATTAGCGTTGCAGTGGTTAGACTGAAACCGTGAAGTCGCGCCGCAAGCTCTCATTTTTCTCCTCTCAAGAAGAGGTTGATGCGGCGACATTGATGGACACAACTGAGATGTTAGGTGCACAAGCTGCCGACGAAGTTGAGGTTGGCGAGGTAGTAAAAATTTACGGTGCAATTCGCGCGCTTCGCATCCGGCCCAATACCAATGTGCCCATGGTGGAAGCTGATCTATGGGATGGCTCTGGGCTAATCACGCTCATTTGGCTGGGCAGAAGGTCAATCTCGGGGATCACTGCTGGTCGGGCGCTGGTGGCCGAAGGCCGGCTCACAAGAGGGCCAGCTGGTCAGCCAACTCTGTTTAATCCTCGATACGAGCTTTTGGCGATAGGCGAGTAGTGAACGAATCTAACGACGAGTCCTTTATCGAGCAGCTAGAAGATTCTGCTGGCGAATTTGCCAAGGAGATTGCTTCAGACACAACTATCTTGGCGAATTCCATTGGTGGTTGGCGTGGGGCCATAGATTCTGGCCTGCCATCAATCGTTTTTTTGGCGATTTACTTTCTGAAACATCATGATCTGCAGTTGGCGCTTAAATACGCAGTTGTCACAGGTGTTGTTCTTGCTGTGATTGCGTTAGTTCAGCGCAAGTCGTTGCAACAAGTAATTTCTGGCCTCATTGGGTTGGCGCTTTCTGCCTACATAACGTCGCGAACTGGACAAGCCCAGAATTTCTTCATAACCGGCATTATTCGAAATGGAATTTTCGGGCTAGTTTTTTTGATTAGCGTTTTGAGTAAACGACCACTTCTCGGGTATTTACTAGCACTGCTTCGCACAACAGAATCATTAAAGGAATCTGCGAATAGTGAAGAACCAGTAGCAAAACCCGAAAAGGTTCTGTGGCGCGAAGATGCTGAACTGTTACGCAAGTACTCAACTGTTACTTGGGCTTGGACACTGATGTTTCTCGGTAGGTTCGCGATAATGTTCCCGATGTGGGCAGTTCATGCCACTGGTGCGCTGGGTGTGGCAAGTGTAATTTTGGGCTATCCGCTTTACGCACTTGTTGCGTATGCGAGTTATTCGATCTTGCGGGACAAGCCGAAAAAAACTTCTAACTAACCGCGCAGTAGTACTAACAACTCGGGTTCTTGTTCGTTAGTTGCGATGAACAGCAATTCATCGCCTGCTTCGAGGGGATCGTCTCCAGTAGGTGTAATCACATGATGTTCGCGCAGAATGCAAACCAAAGTGGTGTCGTTGGGCCAGCGCACTTCGCGCACACATTTACCAACAACGGGACTATCCGGTGCCAAGGTGAATTCGACTAGGTTGGCTTCACCTTTACGGAGAGTCATTAGTCGCACAAGGTCGCCCACAGTTACAGCTTCTTCAACCAGCGCTGAAAGCATTCGTGGGGTAGAAACCGCGGTGTCGACACCCCAAGATTCATCAAACATCCACTCGTTTTTCGGATGATTTACGCGCGCGATAACGCGCGGAACACCAAACTCGGTTTTAGCCAGAAGTGACACCACTAAATTAGTTTTGTCATCGCCTGTCGCCGCCACAATTACCTGACAGCCGGCAACGTTTGCATCACTTAGGGATTCAACTTCACAAGCATCAGCTTGTACCGTAGTGACCCCATCTATGTCTATGCTCTGGATTTTTGGATCCCGGTCAATCAGTAAAACCTGGTGACCGTTTGAAGCAAGTTCAGTTGCGATTGAGCGACCTACTTTGCCCGCTCCAGCAATTGCAATACGCATTAGTGCACCGGTGCTTTCGCTAGTGTGCTTTCGATGTTGGGTAAATCTTCAATTCGAGCCAGTATGTGTACTAGATCGCCTTCTTGCAAAACACTCTGACCAGTTGGCAAGACACTTGCACCAAGGCGAGTAAGCATTGCAATGCGAATTTTTGTGTGCTCTTCAATTTTATTTAGGGACATGCCGATCCATTGCGGATGGAAATCAACTTGAGCCAGGGCGACCTGTCCATTTTGATCGCGCCATTCTTCCTTGGCACCGGCGGGCAAGATGTGGCGCAGAATTTGTTCATTAGTCCATGACACAGTTGCCACAGTTGGGATACCCAAGCGCTCGAACACTTCAGCACGTTTTGGGTCGTAAATACGAGCGATGACGTTGGTTACGCCGAATGTCTCGCGCGCAGTTCGGGCCGCAAGAATGTTGGAGTTATCTCCAGATGACACAGCAGCGAAAGCACCAGCTCGTTCAATGCCGGCTTCGATTAGGTGTTCCCGGTCGAAGCCAACACCCTTGATGGTTAAGCCTTTGAAATCGGGACCGAGGCGACGAAACGCAGACGAGTCTTGATCGATGACAGCTACGGTATTGCCCAGGCTCTCGAGTGAGTGGGCAAGCATCGCGCCGACGCGACCGCAACCCATGATGACAACATGCACTCTCATAATCTACACCCAAATTTTTTCGTTCATTACTCAATGCACTTAGGTAATACTGCGAGCCACGTCGTGAATACATACGGTTCGGGCGTAGGCTCTTGAGACGTGACATCTATTTCCAATAATGCAAAACGAATTCTCTTCGGCCGGGCAATCTCGAGTGATCGTTTGGGAGAGACGCTACTTCCAAAGAGAATTGCGCTACCGATCTTCGCTTCTGATGCGCTATCTTCTGTGGCGTATGCAACGCAAGAGATATTGATTGTTCTGGCGCTTGGCGGTGTTGCTCTTTATTCGGGAGCCATTTGGGCGGCCGTTGCAGTTGCTGTAGTCATGGTTGTTGTAGTGCTGTCTTATCGACAGAACGTGCATGCGTATCCAAGTGGCGGTGGAGATTATGAAGTCGCCACCACCAATCTTGGGAGTAATTTCGGCCTGACGGTGGCTGCAGCTCTGTTAGTGGATTACATCCTGACGGTTGCAGTGTCTATCTCGTCTGCTGTCGAGAACATTGCATCCTCATTCCCCGCACTAAACCAACATCGTGTGCCACTTGCTATTGCTTTTATTGTGTTAATCACTCTGATGAATCTGCGTGGAGTTCGTGAATCAGGCAGCATCTTTGCTATTCCGGTCTATGCATTTATGCTCTCAATAATCACGATGCTTATTTGGGCAGCAGTCCGTATTGCGTCAGGACAAACTTTATTAGCCGAAAGTCACGGATATCACATCACAGCAACCGGTCAGTACACCGGATTGGCTTTGGCATTTTTAAGCTTGCGCGCTTTCACTTCGGGATGTACCGCTTTGACTGGTGTGGAAGCGATTAGTAACGGCGTACCTGCGTTTCGTCCACCAAAGAGCAAGAACGCTGCAACAACTCTGGCACTGCTTGGTGGGATAGCCATCACAATGTTTATCGGGGTTACGATCTTGTCGCTTGTAACCAAGGTCCGAGTTACGCATACTGATGCGGATATTGTTGGTTTGCCAAGTGGGCAAAGTCAGAAGACAGTCATAGTTCAAGTCGCTCAAGCAGTATTCAGTAACTTCCCAGTTGCCGCCGTGATAGTTGCGCTGGCCACCGCTTTGATTCTCGTGTTGGCCGCAAATACCGCCTTTAATGGCTTCCCAGTGCTGGGTTCTATTTTGTCGCGCGATGGTTTCTTGCCACGACAGCTGCACACACGCGGTGATCGATTGGCTTACAGCAACGGCATCATCACCCTAGCCGTGCTTGCCATCGTTTTAGTGTGGGCGTTTAAGGCAGAAGTCAGTCTGTTAATTCCGCTCTATACAGTGGGCGTGTTTGTTTCCTTCACAGTCAGCCAATTGGGCATGATCAAACACTGGACTCGCTTGCTAAAGGCCCAGAGCGATTCATCAGCGCGAGCCAAAATGATTAGAAGTCGCATTATCAACACGGTTGGTTTTGCAATGACTGGTTTGGTCTTGACCATCGTGCTCGTCACAAAATTCACTATGGGAGCCTGGATTGCCTGCGTTGCAATGACGGTCCTGTTCATAATCATGAAAGCAATTCGTCGACACTATGATCGCGTTGCCGCGGAACTGAAGCCGGATGAAGACGAAAGCGTTGTGTTGCCACCACGTGTGCACGCACTCGTATTGGTCTCCAAGATTCACAAACCAACTTTGCGAGCGCTTTCGTATGCTCGAGCGACAAGACCAACTGTTCTAGAAGCAGTCACAGTTGCTGTTGACGAGGAAGAAACAGATTTCTTAGTTTCCGAGTGGGCCCGACGTGAAATTCCGGTTACCTTAACTATTTTGAATTCACCGTATCGCGAAGTAACTCGACCAGTTCTTGACTATGTGAAATCACTTACGCGCAAGAGTCCGCGTGATCTAGTAACGGTTTACATTCCTGAATATGTCGTTGGTCATTGGTGGGAGCAGTTGTTACACAACCAAAGCGCACTTCGGCTAAAGGGCAGACTGCTGTTTACTCAAGGCGTGATGGTCGTATCAGTTCCATGGCAGTTGCTTTCAAGTGAGCGGGTAGACGCTGATGCCTTGAATTTAGCGGCAGGCGCGGCGCGCAAAGGTGAGCCGAAAGCGAATTTAGCTGATTCATTCTCTGAATCAACCAACGAAAATAATTAGGAAACCTTGTTATGACGACGGAACTAGTGGTACGAATTGGCGACGAAGTTGAACTCGACATACTTCGGGTAGCCAACGGGGGATTTTGTATTGCGCGCCATGACGGAAAAGTCGTCTTTGTTCGCCATAGTTTGCCGGGTGAGCGCGTTCGTGCGGAAATAACGGACATCACCGCAAAGTTTTATCGCGCTGATGCCATTGAGGTGTTGCAAGCAAGTAGCGATCGTGTTGAAGCACCGTGCCAATACGCAATGCAGTGCGGTGGATGCGACTGGCAACATGCTTCGCTTTCAGCTCAACTTGAACTAAAGAGCGCAGTCGTTCGCGAACAATTAGGTCATTTGGGCAAAGTTGTTGAAGTGAACAGCAAACCCTTAGCGGATTTCCAAGTCGAGGCTCTGAGTGATACAGAGTCTGGACTGCGCTGGCGAACTCGCAATCGCTATGCATCCATCGGCGACTTCGGTGTGGGCATGCGGATGCCCCGTTCACACAGTGTTATCGAAATCGATGACTGCCTGATTGCAGTTGAAGGATCAGTCAGCCTTGCTGAGTCTGCGATTCACTTGGGCCAACCCGAGATTGAAACAGCTCAGAGTTCAACAGGCCAGCATGTAGTTGTTGATGCCAGAGGTGGGCCATGGCTTGATGAACGGGTAGGCGATCGCAGCTGGCGCATCCATGCGAGTTCATTCTGGCAAGTGCATAAAGATGCGCCGGAAGTTTTTGTAGATGCAGTTCGTAAGTTTGCTGCTTTGCAACCCGGCCAATCAGTGCTTGACCTTTATGCGGGCTCTGGTTTGTTCGCGGCTTCGTTGTGTGCCGATGTCGGCGAGCGGGGCACTGTGGTTGCAGTGGAATCGTCCATAGATGCAGTGCGCGATGCGCGACGATCTTGCAGTGATCTACCACAGATTGACTTGGTGACCGCCGATGTAAATAAGTGGCTCAATGCAAATAAGAATGAAAAATTTGACGTGATTGTGCTCGATCCACCAAGAGCGGGTGCGGGTGCGCCGGTAATTGAAAAAGTGGCCGAAATGGCTAAATACGCAATTATTTACGTAGCTTGTGACCCGAGTTCACTAGCTCGGGATACTGCCTTGCTTTTTGCCCAAGGCTGGTCAATGCGCAGGTTGCGTGGCTTTGACGCGTTCCCAATGACGGCACATGTTGAATGCGTGGCAGCTTTTACTCGTTCCCAGTAACACGCTTAAGCGCGGCGCCTCGGGCGATGCTAAACTATCTTGACGTCAAGATAGTTTTAGGAGTGAAATGTCGAGTCTGAACTCATTTAATGCCAAGAAAACTCTTACGGTAGGCGAAGAAACGTTTGAAATTTTCTCACTTTCTGGCTTAGCCAATGCAGCCAAATTGCCTTACACCCACAAAGTGCTGTTAGAAAATCTTTTGCGCACAGAGGATGGCAAGAACATAACCGCGTCTGCGATTGATCTTTTGGCCAATTGGGATGCCAGCGCCGAACCCACAGATGAAATTGCGTTCACTCCGGCTCGGGTCATCATGCAGGACTTCACTGGGGTGCCATGTGTTGTAGACCTAGCAACTATGCGTGAGGCTTTCACCGAACTCGGTGGAGACCCATCGCGGATTAATCCGCTAGCGCCAGCTGAACTTGTGATCGACCACTCAGTGATTGCTGACTTCTTTGGCACAGCAAATTCGGCGACGCAAAATGTCGAACTTGAATATCAGCGAAACACCGAGCGCTACCAGTTCCTGCGTTGGGGACAGAGCGCATTTGATGATTTCAAAGTTGTTCCTCCTGGTACGGGAATTGTGCACCAGGTGAACATCGAGGCGCTGGCTCGCGTTGTGATGACTCGCAATGGTCAGGCTTACCCAGATACTTGTGTTGGCACAGATTCGCATACCACGATGGTTAACGGACTTGGTGTTCTTGGTTGGGGCGTTGGCGGTATCGAAGCTGAAGCTGCGATGCTGGGTCAGCCAGTTTCTATGTTGATCCCACGGGTAGTTGGCTTCAAACTGTTTGGCCAAATGCCAGCAGGAACAACCGCAACCGATTTAGTTTTAACAATCACCCAGATGCTGCGGATACACGGTGTTGTTGGCAAGTTTGTTGAGTTTTATGGCGATGGCGTAGCTGCAGTTTCGCTAGCAAATCGCGCAACTATCGGAAACATGAGCCCCGAGTACGGCTCGACAGCGGCGGTGTTCCCGATTGATGAAGAGACTCTGAATTACTTGCGGTTAACCGGTCGTACCGAGAGTCACATCGACCTAGTTAAAACGTACGCACAGGAACAGGGTCTGTGGCACGACAGCGCGCACGAGCCTGTTTATTCGGAGTACATGGAACTTGATTTGAGCACGGTGGTTCCATCCATTGCTGGACCAAAGCGTCCACAAGATCGTGTTGTGCTTAGTGAGGCAGCAACAGCTTTCGCAGAGGCGCTCGGCAGTTACACTCAAACCCCAGATGTAGTCGCAAATGTAAGCAAGGGCGATACTAATTTCGATTTAACTCATGGTGACGTGGTAATTGCCTCGATTACTTCCTGTACAAATACATCGAACCCTTCAGTAATGATGGCTGCGGGTTTGCTCGCCAAAAAAGCTGTTGAAAGAGGACTCAAGACCAAGCCTTGGGTGAAGACAACTTTGGCGCCAGGTTCGCAGGTAGTGACTGATTATTATGAAAAAGCTGGATTAACCGAATATCTCAATGCACTTGGGTTCAACTTGGTTGGCTATGGCTGCACAACCTGTATCGGCAATTCAGGTCCACTAGATCCGGCTATTAGTAAATCAATTAATGAGCATGATCTCACTGCTGTTTCTGTTCTTTCTGGTAACCGTAACTTTGAAGGACGAATTAACCCTGACGTGAAAATGAATTACTTGGCTTCACCGCCGCTAGTTGTGGCATACGCACTCGCAGGATCAATGAAAGTTGATTTACTAAATGACGCACTAGGTTTTGATGCTGACAACAAGCCGGTTTATCTTGCCGACATTTGGCCGAGCGCCGAAGAGGTTGCGCAGGCCGTTTCTTCATCGATTGATGCCGACATGTTCACTGCGCGGTATGCCGATGTATTTGCAGGCGACGAAAATTGGCGCAACTTGCCAACGCCAACTGGCGCTACTTTCGCCTGGGATAGCAAGAGTACATATGTGCGCAAACCGCCGTACTTCGAAAACATGCCACTTCAGCCCACTCCAGTGACAGACATTTCTGGGGCAAGAGTGTTGGCGAAGTTGGGGGATTCTGTAACAACTGACCACATTTCTCCGGCGGGCTCGATTCGCGCAGATTCACCTGCTGGCTTGTATCTAAGTTCAAATGGGATCGACAAGAAGGACTTCAACTCCTACGGATCTCGTCGAGGCAACCACGAAGTAATGATTCGTGGAACATTCGCCAACATTCGTTTGCGTAATCAGCTATTGGACGATGTTGAAGGTGGGTTCACCGCAGATTTCACAAAAGCAGATGCGCCGCAAACAGCAATTTTTGATGCGTCAAGTAACTATCAGGCGCAGGGGATCGCGTTAGTAATTCTGGCCGGTAAAGAGTACGGCTCAGGCTCCTCGCGCGACTGGGCTGCCAAAGGAACGGCATTACTCGGGGTTAAGGCTGTTATCGCTGAATCTTTCGAACGTATTCATCGGTCCAACCTAATTGGCATGGGTGTGCTGCCGCTACAGTTCCCAACCGGGCACAGCGCCGATTCGCTAGGACTGTCTGGCACTGAGACCTTCGCTATCTCTGGAGTAACTGAGCTAAATGATGGCGATACTCCGGCTTTCGTTAGCGTCGTTGCAACTAATGCAGATGGCTCGACAACCGAATTTGATGCAGTAGTTCGGATTGACACCCCAGGTGAGGCGGATTATTACCGTCACGGTGGCATTTTGCAGTATGTACTTCGCAGCATGTTGGGTTAACTTACCGAGCGCACATTTGGGTTCGACAACGTAAACTTAAGTTATCTGTCAGAAACGGTGAGTCAATGTCCTTGATTGAGCAAATAAAATCCCCAGAGGATTTACGCTCGCTCAGCTATGACCAATTGACTGAACTTTCAGCGCAAATACGTGACTTCTTGGTTGAAAAAGTTTCTGCAACTGGGGGCCATCTCGGGCCAAATCTGGGCGTTGTTGAATTGACGTTAGCGATTCACCGTATTTTTGATTCGCCAAAAGATCCCATTCTTTGGGATACAGGTCACCAGTCTTATGTGCACAAAATGGTTACCGGTCGCAGCGGCGACTTTGCTAGTTTGCGCCAAGAATCTGGTCTGTCTGGATATCCAAGCCGTGAAGAAAGTATTCACGACATTATCGAGAACAGTCATGCGTCTACCGCGCTGTCCTATGCAGACGGAATTGCCAAAGCTTTTGAGTTAAATGGGGAGACTGATCGACATGTCGTTGCAGTTGTTGGCGATGGCGCGCTTACTGGCGGTATGACCTGGGAAGCAATCAACAACATTGCGGAAGGTAAATCAAGATCAGTTGTGATTGTGGTGAACGACAATGCTCGTTCCTATTCGCCAACTATCGGTGGACTTGCCAATCACTTGGCAACACTTCGAACTGCGCAAAGTTACGAACGATTTTTGGATTGGGGTAAATCTGTACTTGGTCGAACTCCACTTGTGGGTGCGCCTATGTACGAAGCATTGCATGGTTTGAAAAAAGGCATCAAGGACTTTGTGGCACCGCAGGGCATGTTCGAAGACCTGGGCCTGAAATATGTTGGTCCGGTTGATGGGCATAACTTGGAAGATTTGGAATTCGCCTTGCAGCGAGCGCGCGATTTTGGCGGGCCAGTGATTGTTCATGCCATAACTACTAAAGGTCGGGGTTATCAACCAGCCGAGACCGATGAAGCCGATCGTTTCCATGCAGTTGGCGTAGTAGATCCGCAAACAGGGTTGCCACTGAAGTCGGCCCCTGCTTCTTGGACTTCTGTTTTCAGCAAATCAATAGTTGAAATAGGCGCCGAGCGTTCTGATGTTGTGGCGATTACTGCTGCAATGTTAGGACCAACAGGGTTGAGTGCTTTTAGTGCGGCATTCCCGAAGAGAACTTTTGACGTTGGAATCGCCGAACAACATGCAGTAACAAGCGCGGTAGGTATGGCTCATGCCGGCCTGCATCCTGTGGTTGCGGTGTATTCAACGTTTCTAAATCGCGCTATCGACCAAGTGATCATGGACTGCGCACTGCACAAGGCTGGCGTGACATTCGTTCTAGATCGCGCAGGAATTACCGGCGATGATGGCGCAAGTCACAACGGCATGTGGGACATGTCACTGTTGCGGGTCGTACCAGGCCTGAAACTATATGCTCCTCGAGATGGAAAACGCTTAGAAACGGCGCTGCACGATTGCGTGGCTAATTCAGGCGGCCCAAGTGCGATCAGATTTCCCAAGGGCGCCGTTGGCACGGACATTGACGCTACGGATAGCCAAATTTTTGGGGACTTGCTATTTGGTCAGAGCAGTGCGGAAGTGAAGATAGTCAGTATTGGCGCGTTGGCTGCATCAGCCATTGAAGCGGCTCAAGCACTTAGTGACGCTGGTATCTCGGTCGAAGTTATCGACCCTGTAGTGGCTTTGCCTGTGAGCGCTGAATTGATAGACCATTTAGCTTCGGCGCATCTCGTTGTAACAATCGAAGATGGCTTGGTTGATGGCGGAGTAGGGCAAGCTATTTGTTCAGCGCTAAGCACTAACGGCAGCGCAGCAAGTTCATTATCACTAGGTATTCCAAAGCAATTCTTGACGCACAAAAAGCGGGCTACTTGGCTGGCGGAATTAGGGCTTGATGGCGCGGGAATTAGCGCAGCAATTACTGCAAGGCTGCGTTCGCAGGTTCAGTAGGAATTGGCGAATCAAATAAAGCCTGCCGAAGTAACGGCGTTATAATTTCTTGCTGCCATGGGCGTGCGTTGTAACTATCTAACATTTGCTGCAGTTCTAGCTCATCAACAGGCGGTGTCCAGAGAATTCGTCGAACTGTTTCAGGGGTAATTAAATTCTCTACCGGCATGTTTAAGGATTCACCTATTGCGGCTATACCTGAACGCACTTGCTCTAATTGGGCGAACGCAGTTGGGTTCTTCTCCTGCCAGGTTCGTGGTGGAGGTGGGGTTGTTGAACGCACTCTAGTAGCCGGTAGTTCATCTTCCGAAAGTGCCAGGGCATCGTAAACTGCGCCAACCCAGAGTTTCTTGTTGCGTCTGGTTAGTCGACCATTTAGGGCAGGCAGATCCTCAACTCGAGAATCAGATTCAACGGTTTCGTTGGCAATTTGCACAAAAATTGAATCAGGAAGAATTCGACCCGGCGCAATGTCTTGGTCCCGAGCAATCTGATCACGGGTGTGCCAAAGTGAACGAACAATTGCTAGTTGTCGTGGTTTGCGAGCACCATGTAAGCCAGATGTTCTGCGCCAGGGATCTTCACGCACGATTGGAGCAGTCGTGTCCTTAACGTGGTTGAACTCTTGGATGGCCCAGTCATATTTATCGGCGTCGATTAATTGTTCGCTCAAAATCATCCAGAGCTCGATCAGGAACTCAACATCCAGGGCGGCATAGTTCAACCATTTTGTTGGCAGTGGGCGGGTAGACCAATCTGCCGCGCTGTGTTCTTTGGCCAGCGAGTAGCCAAGTTCAGCCAGTAATAAGGGGCCTAGACCAACTCGGTCGCACCCTAAAATCCGACCAGCGAGTTCGGTATCGAAAAGCTGGGCGGTTGGAAACAGACCCGCTTCTCGTAAACAAACCAAGTCTTGGGAGGCTGCGTGCAAAATCCAGTCGACATCTGTGAGTGCATCCTGAATCAAAGATAAATTTGCAAAAAATGTGGGGTCGATTAAAAATGTGCCAGAGCCCTCGCGACGTAACTGCACCAAGTAGGCACGCCCACTGTACTTGAAACCACTTGCGCGCTCGGCATCAAGTGCAACAGGTCCAGTTCCATTTTTCAACGAGTTGGCAGCGTGAATCAGTTGCTTATCGGTGGTGATTAGTTCAGGTAATCCGTCACGTGGCTCATCAACAGTGATACCAACTAGCTGCTCATCGGCAGCCTGTTCCTGTGTCATGCCGGCGCTACTTGTTTCGATTAATCTGTGTGACGCCCTCGGGCAAAGGTTCAAGCCCAGAAGCCTGTTCCAGTAGCAAGCACCAGGCTGTTAAGTGTGCAGCTAGTTCAGAAGTTGAGGGGGACCAAGATGCACGAATTTCTAGCTCAGTTTCGCGTTGACGATCTGCCAGGCCGGCAAAAGAGCGACTTACTGTGCGAGTTACGGTCCCAGATAAATTTGTGAATTCGGCCTCGCTGAGTGCTAGTGCCTCGATTAGCCAACTCCAAGCAACTTCGTCGAACATCTCGTCTGTAACAACGTCTGGTTCAATTTCTGCATTAACAAAGGTAACGACGCGGTAGTTGCTTTCCCAAGTTGGTTGCCCGTCAGGGTCGTGGAGCAAAACGAATTTTCCAGAAGCTAACTCATTGTCGGAATCAACTGCCAACACACCACTTAGCGCCAGCGAAAATGGAGCAAGGCGACTTGGTGCGGGTACTTCAGCAAGGGTGATTTCTGTTCGGCGCGTGGCTCCATGCAAAGTTTGGACGGCATCGTTCCAGGCGAGTTCAGCTTTGTTTGGTTTATCCACAGTTATCACTTCAATTACCTTAGATTGAAATGAGGCAAATATGCTCTAAGCGCGCCACTAGGCTGACGACGTGGCTCTTATTTTGGCTCTGCTCTCAAGCGTTGTTTGGGGTACGTCTGATTTTTTTGCCGGCAACATGTCTCGCAAATTCGCACCAATCGCGGTTCTGGGTGGTTCCCAAATTTTCGGTGGGATTTTGGCAGTTGGGTTTGCGCTCGCCACAAATCATTGGGATACCAGTAACCACAGCGCAATGATCTGGGGTCTGTCTGCGGGTTTACTCGGCCTGGTGGGATTGGTTGCGTTCTATTCAGCGTTATCCACGGGCCAGATGGGAATCGTTTCACCAATCTCATCAATCGGTGTAGTCATTCCGTTGTCGATTGGATTGCTACACGGTGATTCACCGAGTCTGGGGCAGAAGGTCGGAATTGCAATTGCAATTATCGGTGTTCTTCTAGCCAGTGGTCCTGAGCTGCAGTCACGGGCATCAGCCAAGCCAGTGTTACTAGCGTTAGTGGCGGCAGTCACTTTTGGCATTTGTGTCTTTTGTATGGCGCAAGGCGCCCGAGCGGGTAATCCGTCGATGACGATTGCAACAATGCGTATTGCTCAAAATGCCGTGTTGTTAACTTTGGCACTATCGTTTCGCAGTGTCGGCGGCTTGCGACCAGTTAACATTCCGCTACTGGCGGCTATCGGATTTACTGATGCAGGTGCAAATATTTTGTTCGCTTTTGCTGCCGCAGAGCCTGATGGTTTACTTTCACTCATTTCGGTTCTCGGCTCACTATTTCCAGTGATGACTGTCATCTTGGCTTGGCGCATTCTCAAAGAGCGATTACTTCCAGCGCAATACATCGGAATTGCCTGCACCATGATTGGCGTGGCTGCGATTACCGCTAGTTAACAGGAACGAGAGATAGCGCAACTGAATTTATGCAGTAGCGCAGATCGGTTGGTGTTTCGTAACCTTCGCCAGTGAAAACATGGCCAAGATGTGAATCGCAATTAGCGCACCGCACTTCTGTTCGAGCCATGCCATGCGAGTTGTCAACAATTTCAACTACTGCGCTGCTTGAACCCGGCTGATAGAACGAGGGCCAGCCGCACCCTGAATGAAACTTTTCATTCGATCGAAATAATTCAACATTGCACGCTTTGCAGGTGTAAACGCCAGTGGTTTCAGTGTCGGTGTATTCACCAACGAATGCTGGTTCGGTTCCAGCTTCGCGTAAAACATAGTATTCAGCCGGCGTTAGCAGTTCGCGCCATTCGTTGTCTGTGCGTTCAGTAGTCATGACTAAATCGTACGCTCTTAGCCGTTGCCCGGCAGAATCAACTTTCTTGCGCATCAAACTGATAACGGGTGAATAAGAAACCGTCACCAGTGGCACTTGCTATTAATTTCAGGCGTTTCAGTGCCGTGCCTAAGGCGCCAATCGAAGGAGTTGTACCCACAATTGTTGGGCTTACGGTTAGATTCAATTCATCCACTACATCTGAATCCAACAGTGTTTGTAGGAGTTTTGGTCCGCCCTCACAAACAATTCTGTTGAATCCCAGCGAGTGCAGAATCGAGCGAATCAATGCGCCATCTAATTTTGGAGAATCTGATACGTGAATTTGGGCGAGTGTAGAAAGTCGTTCGAAATTTTCTTGCCACTTAAAGTCATTATTCGCGGCAGTGATAATGAATGGCTTATGTTTAGGGTCGGACAATATTGGGGCATCACTAGGAATATCCAGAGTGGAACTGACTAAACAAAATGGCGGATTATGTAGCGCCACGGATTTAAGTTCTTCGCGCACGTGCGTGTATCGGTACTTTTCACCTAAGGCAGTTTTGGCGCCGACTAAAACAACATCGCTAAGCAGACGCAGAGTAAGTAGGACTGAAAGATCTAGCGGACCAGATATGTCTTTCGAGCGCCCAGTCGGCCCGACAAAGTTTCCATCGAGTGAAACAACCATGTTGAGGCGCAGATGTTGTGCGGTTGAAACACGGTAGAAGTCAGCAACCTTATCGGGCGCGCTGAAATCCAAATCACTCTTCACGCATAGATTCTCGCATGCCTTTAGGCTAGGGGAATGCAAAGTCTCTGTGAGCGAACACCAAAAGTGGATGCCACGCAGATTATCGGTGATTTTGTTGTACCAAAGCGCTTTGCGCACACCACATTTGCCAACTACGTGGCTGATCCGGAAATCTCCTCGCAGGGATTTGCGAAGGCTCGCATGGATGATTTTGCAAGCAACTTAGCACCAAAGCGCCGGCCTTTTCGCTCGGGCGACAAAGTTAAAGCCGGTATTTATCTAGACGGTGGATTTGGCGTGGGTAAAACTCACCTGCTCACCGCCCTTTGGCATCAATACGGAACGCGAGCAACGTATGGAAGTTTTGTTGAATACACGAACTTAGTTGGAGCTTTGGGGTTTCAAGCATCCGTTGAAACTTTGGCCGGTTTCGAAGTGATCTGCATCGATGAATTTGAACTCGATGACCCAGGCGACACAGTTTTGATGAGCACTTTGCTTGGTCAATTGGTGCAGCGCGGTGTGCGCATAGCTGTAACGAGCAACACCTTGCCAGATCGATTAGGCGAAGGAAGATTTGCGGCCGATGATTTCGTCCGGGAAATTCAAGGACTGGCGGCGCATTTCGAAATCATCAGAATAGATGGTCCGGATTATCGGCACCGCAACGCGCTTAGTGGAGCATTGCCACTAGACGCAGGTGCATTAGAAAAGTTTTCTCAGCAGTCGCCAGATTATTCGTTTGATGAATTTGCGAACCTGACAAATCACTTGAGCACAGTGCACCCAAGCGCTTTCGGCGCACTGGTTCAGGATTTAGAAACGGTCTGCTTCTCTGGAGTTCTTCAATTAACTGACCAAGCGCAGGCCTTGCGCTGGGTTGTGCTAATTGATCGTCTTTACGATCGCGAGATTCCGATTGCCTACAGCGGCGTAGAAATTAGCGGTCTTTTCAGTCCGCAAATGTTAACTGGTGGCTATCGCAAAAAGTATTTACGGGCTCTATCGCGAGCCAGCGCTTTGAGTCGTGAGATTTCAGAAGAGTAACTCTGCTAGATGTTTTTGGTGGTCGATACAGGACTCGAACCTGTGACCTCTTCCATGTCAAGGAAGCGCGC
>JBAXKB010000015.1:0-22687 GCA_037137575.1 Actinomycetes bacterium | reverse complement strand
GCGGAGGATAGGGGATTTGAACCCCTGAGGGCTTGCACCCAACTCGCTTTCCAAGCGAGCGCCATAGGCCACTAGGCGAATCCTCCAGCGACGAGGTTACCGCCAAATGGGGGTAAATTGCGAACTCGCATAACCGCATAGACTTATTACAGCCCCTCATGTGGCGTTACCCTGTGAACCTCCCCAGGGCCGGAAGGCAGCAAGGATAAGCGGGCTCTAATGGGTGCATGAGGGGTCCTTTAACTTCTAACCGTCAGACATAGCAGGTACTCTAAACGGTATGTCCCTTGCTTTATACCGCAAATACCGTCCTGGTTCCTTTGCACAAGTAATTGGGCAAGAGCATGTCACTGGCCCACTCACTCGCGCATTAGATACCGACCGCATCCATCACGCATACCTGTTCACTGGCCCGCGCGGTTGTGGCAAAACTTCATCAGCGCGCATCATGGCCCGATCCATGAACTGTGCACAAGGTCCAACTTCAACACCATGCGGTGTTTGTCAATCATGTGTCGATCTTGCACCTAATGGTCCGGGCTCAATTGATGTAATTGAAATCGACGCCGCAACATATCGCGGTATTGATGACGCAAAAGAATTACGCGAGCGCGCTATTTATGCGCCAGTAAATTCCACCTACAAGATTTACATTATCGACGAGGCACATCAGCTAACCCGCGATGCGTTCAATGTTCTACTGAAACTAGTTGAAGAGCCACCACCACATTTGCGTTTCATTTTTGCTACTACCGAGCCAGACAAAATCATTCCAACTCTGCGCTCGCGTACACATCATTACCCATTCCGATTAGTGTCAGCGAAAGTTCTACAGGAACATTTACAGGGACTTTGTGAAAGTGAAGGCATCAAAGCCGAACCAGCTGCGGTTGCGCTAGTTGCTCGCGCCGGCGCCGGATCTGTTCGTGACTCACAATCAGTTCTTGGACAAGTTATTGCCGGCGCTGGGCCTGAAGGCGTAACTTATGTCGAGACAGTTTCGCAGCTAGGTTTCACAGACGAAACCCTCTTAACTCGAGTCGTTGATGCTATTGCAACTGGAAACGGTTCTGAAATTTTCACGCTCATCGACGAAGTAGTTTCATCAGGTCACGAACCTCGCAGATTTGCGACAGATTTACTTGAACGTTTACGCGATATGGTTATCGTCACTCAGATTGCGGACGCAACAACTTCGGGTCTGTTTGACTTACCGCAAGAACAGATTGAAGATATCGCACGCCAAGCCGCTCTGTTTACACCTGCTCAACTAGTTCGCGTTGCCGATCTAGTCAGCACAGGCTTGAGTGAGTTACGCGGCGCTGCTGCGCCTAGATTGCAGCTCGAGCTTTTGGCAGCTCGCTTAATAACTGATGAAGTAACTACAGATTTAACAGCCCGCGTAGCACGCCTGGAACAAGGTGGGGTTGTGCCATCTGTTCGGCCAAGTGTTGTAAAGGCGCGCGAGCAAGAAGCAGCAGCAGCGGTAACTGAATCATCAGCGCCAACGCAGGCATCGATAGTTGCACCTGTTCCAGTGGCAGAACCTGTTGTTGCGAAGGAGCAGGCACCACAAATTATTGCTTCACCACCATCTCGACCAACACCGACTGCTCGCAAAGCGCCTGCTCCGGTAAAACCATCGCAGGTTAAAGCCAGTGCGCCAGAACCAGTAGCGCCTGAACAAACACAAGGTGCTCAGTCAACTGCCGGTTCGACAGTAACAATTGAGCTCATCGATGCTAATTGGCCAAACATTTTGCAAGACATCAGCTCGGCACGCAAAGTCGCTGGCCTTGTCATGATTGGCACCAAACCGCTTTCATTAACGGCTGATGGAATGCTTGCAGTTGGTTTCCCAAATGATGGCGCCTGCAAAAACTTTGTTAGCTCGCCAACAGTGGCACTACTACAAAGTGCAATCAAGAAGTTTGTTGGCGCTAATTTAAGCATTGACGCATTCGTAGATTCCAGTTTGAGTCAAAGAGTCGCTCAAAAGGCACCTGAGATTGTTGTTGAATCTGAATCTGATTCAGATGAAGTAACAAATTCAGCCAGTGCCATCGATATAGTTACCAGCATGCTTGGCGGTCAAGTAATTAGTGATAGTGCCAACGATTCATGAGCAGTTTGTACGAAGGAATTGTTCAAGATTTAATTGATGAATTTGCAAAACTTCCTGGTGTTGGGCCAAAAGGCGCGTCGCGAATAGCATTCCATTTGCTGCACACAGATCGTGAAGAAATTGATCGCCTGGCAACGGTGCTAAGTGAAGTGCGGGAAAAAGCTCGGTTCTGTTCGGTCTGTTTTAATGTGGCCCAAGATGAACTATGTCGAATCTGTGCTGATACCCGACGCGACCTAACTGTCTTGTGCGTTGTTGAAGAACCAAAAGATGTTCTTGCCATTGAACGCACTCGTGAATTCCGTGGGCGTTATCACGTGCTGGGTGGGGCAATTAGTCCACTTGATGGCATTGGTCCTGACGATTTACAAATCAGCGAACTTGTAACGCGTCTGGCCGACAAGGGAATCACCGAGCTGATTTTGGCCACCAACCCAAACCTGCAAGGCGAAGCAACTGCAACCTATTTGAACCGGCTTATTTCCCCGCTAGGGATCACAGTGACTCGACTTGCCAGTGGCCTTCCAGTAGGTGGCGATCTGGAATATGCCGACGAAGCAACGCTTGGGCGTGCTTTGGCTGGCCGTCGCCAAGTCAACTATTAGCCCTGCGATAAACCTTTACCCAATAGGGGTTAAACAGGCTTCTGCTTTTTAATTTAGACTTATGAACTATGGGTTTAATTGTTGCCAAGTTTGGTGGATCGTCAGTTGCTGACGCCGCCAGCATTTTGCGGGTAGCAAAACGTGTGGTTGATGCCAAAAAAGCTGGTAACGAAGTAGTTGTAGTTGTGTCCGCAATGGGCGACACCACTGACGAACTTCTAGAGTTAGCCCAACAAGTGTCGCCAAACCCGCCAGGACGCGAACTCGATATGTTGCTAACTGCAGGCGAGCGTATCTCAATGGCTGTGTTGGCAATGGCGATTAGCGACCTTGGCTTTGAGGCTCGGTCCTACACCGGCTCCCAGGCTGGCTTAATCACCGATTCCACTCACGGTAAAGCGCGCATTATCGATGTGTCACCAAGTCGAATCCAAGAAGCGTTAGCTCAAGGCGCAATTCCTATTGTGGCTGGCTTCCAGGGGGTCTCGCTTGATACCAAAGACATCACCACGCTTGGTCGCGGTGGATCCGACACCACGGCTGTTGCACTTGCGGCCGCTCTGAATGCAGATGTTTGTGAAATTTACACCGATGTTGATGGCATTTTTTCTGCTGACCCACGTATCGCTCCGAAAGCGGGGCAAGTTCCGCGCATCACATACGACGAGATGATGGAACTCGCGGCGGCCGGCGCAAAAGTTCTACACCTTCGATGTGTTGAATATGCAAAACGCTTCAATGTGCCACTTCATGTCCGCTCGTCGTTTTCCGATAAGGAAGGCACATTTGTAATTGCCGACCTTGACGATCAATCCAAGATAGAACATCTGTCCACCCAAGGAGTTGTAATGGAACAACCAATAATCGCTGGTGTAGCACACGATCTAAGTGATGCAAAAGTAACTGTTATCGCAGTTCCAGATAAGCCGGGCACCGCAGCTGCCATCTTCCAGGCAGTGGCAGATGCCGGTATCAACATGGACATGATCGTTCAGAATGTCAGTAGTCATGGCACCGCCAAAACTGATGTTACGTTCACAGTGCCGCGCGCTGATGTCGGTAAAGCTGAATCTTCACTGCGCGCTGTGCAAAGTGAAATTGGATTTGAAGACATAGAAGCCGACGAGAACATTGCGAAAATTTCGCTAGTAGGGGCGGGGATGCGCTCACATCCTGGCGTTTCAGCAACATTCTTTAAAGCAATTGCTGATGCTGGCGTCAACGTTGAAATGATTTCAACTTCAGAAATTCGGATCTCAGTTGTAACTCGAGCCGACGACGCCCAGACCACAGTGCAGGCAGTACATACTGCCTTTGGCCTGGATTCCGATGGCGAAGCCGTTGTTTATGCAGGAACAGGACGATAGACGTGTCGAAGAAACCCACTCTTGCTGTAGTCGGCGCAACTGGCGCTGTTGGCACAGTGATGCTCGAAATTCTTAGCGAACGCGAAGATGTTTGGGGCGAAATTCGCCTGCTTGCCTCTGCTCGTTCAGCTGGAAAAGTTTTGCAAGTACGTGGACAAGATGTAGTAGTCCAAGAATTAACGGAAGAAGCATTCGACGGTGTAGATGTAGCGATGTTCGATGTGCCTGATGAAATTTCGCAAAAGTGGGCGCCAATTGCCGCCGCCCGAGGAGTTATTGCTGTCGATAACAGCGCCGCATTCCGCATGGATGCAGATGTTCCATTGGTAGTGCCAGAAGTAAACGCAGAACAGGCGCGTAACCGCCCGCGCGGAATTATTAGCAACCCAAACTGCACAACATTGTCGATGATTGTTGTAGTAGGCGCATTGCATCGCGAATTCGGAATTAAAGAACTTGTTGTGTCGTCTTACCAAGCAGCTTCAGGTGCTGGGCAAGCGGGCATTGATAGTTTGCAGGCACAACTTAGCGCTGTTGCTGGTAAAGAATTAGGTTCAGCAACTGGAGATGTTCGACGTGAGGTCACAGACTCGTCCCCATTCCCAGCACCCCTTGCCATGAATGTTGTGCCTTGGGCCGGTTCACTCAAGGAAGATGGTTACACCAGCGAGGAAATTAAGGTGCGCAATGAGTCGCGAAAGATTCTTGGCATTCCAGATTTGAAAGTTCATGCCACTTGTGTGCGTGTGCCGGTTGTAACTACCCACTCACTTTCCGTGCATGCTGTGTTTGAAAAGCCACTCACTGCCGAAAAGGTTCGGGAACTACTAGAGGCCGCTGAAGGCGTACTCGTTGTTGACGATCCCGAGAACTTGGTTTTCCCAACCCCGATTGATGTGGTCGGAACAGATCCAACCGTGGTTGGTCGTATCCGAGTTTCTTCAGAATATCCAAACGAGATGGACTTCTTTGTTTGTGGAGACAACCTTCGTAAAGGCGCAGCACTAAATACTGCACAAATTGCTGAAGTGGTAGCGAAAGAATTTAGTTAACCATTTTTAGTGTCGATAAATTAACTGAGTAATGAAGATTTGATGTCATTCACCAAATTATTTTTTTGCTTTGAGCGTTAAAAGCGTGGCTTCAGGGCGACACGCGAATCGAATTGGCGTGAACGGCGATGTTCCAACTCCAGCCGAAACATGAATTGGCATTTCGCTGTGCCCAAAAGTTGATAGCCCTTTTGCCTGCTTGGTAGGTAGATCACAGTTGGTGACTAGAGCGCCATAAAACGGAATGCATACTTGACCACCATGGGTATGTCCAGCTAAAACTAAATCAGTTTTATCGTCGGAAAAACTTTGTAGCACGCGTTGGTATGGCGCATGGGTAACACCGAGTGCAAATGAATTCGTGGCAAAAGCCCCGGCCACTTTCGCGTAGTCGTCTTTCTTGATATGTGGGTCATCTGTACCGCGCGCATGAATTGTGACTTCATTGATGACAAACTGTGTTTGCTTATTGTTGAGGTCATGCCAGCCAGCATCAGTTAATTGCTCTATCAAGTCAGCGGTGGGTAATCGAACATCGTGTGTTACGCCGCGACGATCCTTGCGGAAGTAAATAAATGGGTTCTTCATAAACGGGGCGAAGTAATCGTTGCTACCCAGCACAAAAGCGCCCGGTAAATCCAATAACTCTCCGAGGGCCTCAACTAGGGCAGGGACGGCTAGTTGGTGCGCTAAAAAATCGCCTGTGCAAACAACTAAGTCGGGCTGTAGCTCGATTAGAGACTGGACCCACTTAATTTTGCGAGTTTGAGCCGGGGTGATGTGGAGGTCAGAAAGGTGCAAAACTCTTAAGTCATTTGACCCTTTTGGCAACACTTCTGCGCTAACTTGCCTTGTCGTGAATGCCTGTGCTTCAACCAGACTGTAGCCAAGTGTTGTAGCGCCAAGGCCAGCAATACCTTCTAAGGCCCCAACTACAGCGTTCATAGGTAAAGCATGGCATGGATTAGCCAATTTCTCTGCGCCTATTTTCAGTCGTAGGCTAGGGCATTATCAGGTTCGGGTTAGGAGGCGCCAAGCATGGCCGCTGAGAATGACCCTGCAAACGATTCCGCACTAGATCCCCTCACCTCACCATCGTGGATGTTCGAAGAAGACGATACATCGCTCGCACCACCACTTGAAGAATTCTTCACAGATGTTGCGGCTGCTAGATCCCCTGGGCCAATAGCGCCGCCGCCGAAAATCGATGACATCATTACTGGCGGATATACGGGCTGGGTGCCGATTATTCGAGCTGGTGAATCTTTAGCGCAAGCAGAAGAGCGAGCAGAGCAAGCCAAACAAGTAAACACAGAGATTGATGTAGTTGTAGAAATATCTGAAGTCGAAGTTACGACTGTCAGTGATTCAGTGTTACCCGCACAAGAATCAGTAAGTTATGTCAGTGCGCCAATTGTTGATGACCCTGATTTAGTTTCATCCCCATCGCAGGCTCTAGACCAAGCCCGTAAACGCATCGCTGCAATGCGTGCAAGTTTGCAACTTAATTTGAATCAGGTTGCGCAGAGTTTTGCGCACCCAATCTTTACTCCGCCAGCAGCTGTTGCAACACCTGTTGAACAAGCGCCAGTTACGCAGCAGCCAGCACCCCCGACCGTGCAACCCTTTGCACCAAATGTGGCAGTTTCTGGATCTGATTCGCACATTCCATTTGAAAGCCCCCAAGCAAGTCGTATTTTCACACCCACTGAAACGCAGACTCAGTCAGAAACACAGGTTCAGGTAGCGCCAGCTGATCATTCACTTGAATTAATGATTATGCGCGATGAAGTTACGGATTTACGCAATCGACTAGATTCGTCACAGAAATTGATTGAAGAGTTGATGCACCGGCTAGCTAATTTGGCCGAATTAGCGCTAAGACGCTAGAAATTATCGGTCAGTGTCACCGGTCAGTGTCACCGGTTAGAAACGGTATCGAGGTAACAATCAGAGGTAGGGCTGCCAATTCCTCACCGACCAAAGCAACCGATAACGCCAGGGCAGAATGCAAACTAGCAGGCCGCAGTTTAAGCCGGTAAGGGTATTTGTCTCCCTTAGAAACCAAAAACCACGAGGCGATACCTAACGGCGTTTCAATACTGTGTTCGTATTCCCCTTCGGGCACTCGCAAAACTTTGGGGGTCAGCACATTCACACTCTCGGCATTACGCGTTATGCATTGCGGTACACATTCGATGACTAACTTGGTGCTAATCAAAATTTCATCCAGCAATTGCTGTAGTCGAGCTGGTACGTCGCCTTCAGTTTGAAGTATCGATTCGAAGGTAGATAGCTCTGAATACATCAAAGATGTTGAACGCGTTCGTAAATCAATAGCAACCCCGCTCGCACGGGCGACTGGGCCACTAACTGCAAACTCATCAATTTGTTGTGCAGAAATTTTTCCTACTGACTTGAGTTCAGTCAGTTCATTTTGGATGACTAAATCAAGACTTGCTAATTTTTCATCAGTCACCTCGCTTAGTTGAATCAGTGCTTCAAGCCAATCAACTGTTGGAGCGTGCGTCATGCCACCGATCTGAGTAAGCATCGGATGCATACGGCTACCGGTATAGCTGCGCATATGATTAACCCACTGCTCGCGTAATTGTCGAAGTTCATTTTCGATACTTACTTCTTGCCATGGAAATCCAGAAAGAAAAGCCAGATGAGAACTGATTCGGTTAACTTCTAAAATCAGGGTGCGTAACCAGCGCGCCGAGAGTGGGACATCAATTCCAATTTCGCGTTCGATTAACGCAGCTATTCCGACTTCACCAGAAAATGCACTCAGCCATTCATGTCGGTTAGCTAATCCAATTACCTGGCGGTAGTCACGTGATTCAAATAGCTTTTCGGCGCCTCGGTGCATTGCCCCCAGTAATGGCGTTGCTTTTATAATCTGAGAATCTATCGAGGTCACATCGATTTGGAACATCCCGTGACTCACTGGGCTGTGGCTCGGCAGTGCTAAAACAATGTCACTTCGCAATGAATCAAACGGCGAAAGTCCGATGCGCTGCGTTGTTTCCACCCGACTTATCGTGCCATACCCCAACAACTATTTGGGGATAGGCTTAGGACGTGGTCAATCCAACGGCCGGGAGCGAACAGCCCTGGACTGAAATACCTGCGCGACTTGATGTCGCTGTTATCGGTACCGGCAGAGTCGGTTCCGTCCTTGGTGCTGCCCTTCGCCGGGTAGGGCACAAAGTCGTGGCCTGCACTGCCATTAGCGACATCAGCAAACTACGCGCTGAATCTTTGTTGGCGGGCGTTCCAATTAAATCACTAACAGATGCTGTAAAAGATTGTGACTTAGTTCTATTAACAGTTCCTGATGATGCATTAATTTCCTTGGTCAATGGTTTAGCGCAGACGCATTCAATCAGCCCAGGTACTTTTGTTGTGCACACTTCGGGACGTTTCAGCGATGAGGTACTTGATCCGTTAACTGTGCAAGGTTGTTTGCCGCTTGCATTGCATCCAGTCATGACTTTCACAGGTACCAGTGTTGACTTAAATCGCCTCACTGCGTGCCCATTTGGGATTACCGCACCAGAACAACTCCGCCCTGTCGCCGAAGCACTAGTTGTTGAGATGGGCGCAGATCCTGTCTGGGTGCCGCGCGAAAGTCGGGCGCTTTACCATGCGGCCTTGAGTTACGGCGCAAATAATATGATGACGCTGGTCAACCAAACTATTGACCTGTTGGCACAAGCTGGAATCGAGAACCCAACCGATTTGGTTACTCCGCTATTCGCCGCCGCATTAGATAACGCCTTACGAGATGGTGATGAGGCAACGACCGGACCGGTAGTTCGAGCTGATGTTGCAACTGTGCGCCAACATTTACTGGCTTTACAAGCTAACAGCCCACAAGTGCTAACGAGTTATCGCGCACTTGCGCGCCTGACTGCAGAACGCGCTCTTGATTCAGGCCAGTTGTCGCCATCCCAAGCGGAGCAACTCCTTGAGGTGTTGGCCGATGAGTGATTTTGCCGTACTGCCATCAGCGAATTCATTTATTCAGTGGCGAGAAGCGCAAATTGAACTTCCTGTGGTGTTTATCCCAACAATGGGCGCACTGCATGCCGGGCACAGTGCGCTAATTGATTCAGCTCATGCATATTTGAAAACTCATCATGGCGGGCTAGGACGTGTCGTGGTTTCAATTTTTGTTAATCCAACTCAATTTACGCAGCAAGCGGATTTGGCTAACTATCCAAAAACGTTGGAAGCAGATTTAGCCCTGTGTGCTTTGCACCAAGTCGATGTTGTGTTTGCACCAAGCGTTACAGATATTTATCCAGAGGGTCTAGAGAACATTTCATTCTTGGAACCTGGGCCAAATGCGAATGAACTTGAGGGACAAAATCGTCCAGGGCACTTTGCTGGTGTAGTAACTGTTGTATCCCGACTATTTGATTTCGTAAAACCAACTGCCGCTTTCTTTGGTGAAAAAGATTACCAACAGTTACTGGTGATTAAAGAGCTAACCAAACATCGAACGGATGATATTGAAATCATCGCGGTTCCAACAGTTCGAGATGTTGATGGGCTTGCACTCTCAAGTCGCAATCAACGTTTATCAATTACTGGCAGAGCAATGGCAAAACAAATTCCAGCAGCAATTGCATTGGCCGAACATGCACTCGTTGAAGGCGCTTCGGTAAGTCAGACCAAGCAAGCAGTTCAGCAGTATCTAGAAATGCAAGTAGGAATTGAATTTGAGTATTTCGAAATCCGCGATGAAAATTTTGAAGAAATTTCAAAACCAGGCCCAGCACGATTACTAATTGCAGCCATTGTTAACCATGTGCGACTAATAGACAATGTGCTGGTCGAGATAAGGAACGAAAATGTTACTAGCAATTGACGTTGGAAATACAAATACAGTCATTGGGTTATTCGATGATGAACTTTTGGTCCATTCTTGGCGCATCAACACCAATCCGCGTGAGACAGCCGATGAAATCGAGCTGACTTTCCGGGGTCTACTCGCTGATCATCAAGTAACGGGCATCGCACTTTGCTCAACTGTGCCGTCGGTGTTGGGTGAAATGCGAGTCATGTTGAACCGCTATTACAACGGGATTCCAACTGTGATTGTCGAACCAGGAATAAAAACAGGCGTGCCAATCACTACTGATAATCCCAAAGAAGTTGGCGCAGATCGCATCGTTAACTCACTAGCCGCTTTCACACTTTTTGGTGGGCCGTGCATTGTTGTTGATTTCGGCACCTCAACTAATTTGGATGTCGTATCAAGTCAAGGTGAGTTCGTTGGTGGAGCGCTTGCTCCAGGCATTGAAATCTCGCTGGATGCTTTAGCAACCAGAGCAGCCCAACTTAGAAAAGTTGAGTTGATTGCGCCGCGAAATGTTATCGGTAAAAATACTGTTGAGGCCCTGCAGTCAGGCATAATTTTTGGCTTCGCTGGGCAAGTAGATGGCTTGGTCGATCGGATAGTTGAAGAATTAGGTACAGATGTTAAAGCTGTTGTGGCCACTGGTGGCTTAGCTGGGATTGTTGTAGCAGAGTCAGAGACCATTACACATCACGAGCCGGACTTAACCTTGATTGGGCTGAGACTGATTTTTGAGCGTAACCAGTAATCGCCAAGCTAAACAATTTGCGTTAAACCCTTAGCGGAGTATTACAACAACGACTTAACCCGATAATCTAAAACCAATGTCTAATGAACCCGTAGAAGAAGTAGATGACCTGCCTGAACAAATGCAGGTGCGTCGAGATAAGCGTGCAGCAATTTTGTCTGCAGGCAACCAGGCTTACCCAGTAACTGTTCCGGTTACCACCACAATTGCTGCGGTGCGCCAAAAGTACGCACATTTGCAGGCAGAAGATGTGACTGGTGACAACGTCGGCGTGGCCGGTCGCGTTATGTTCCTGCGCAACACTGGCAAACTTTGTTTCGCTCAGTTGCAGTCTGGTGATGGCACCACATTGCAGGCGATGCTCTCGTTCGACCGAGTTGGCGAAGAGTCTTTGGAATCTTGGAAAGCACTAGTCGACATTGGCGATCAGATTGCGGTTGAGGGTGAAGTAATCAGCAGTAAGCGTGGCGAACTATCAATCTTGGCTGATAAATGGCACATGGCAGCGAAAGCTCTGCGACCACTACCTAACCCACACAAACCACTTAATGAAGAAACGCGTGTGCGTCAGCGCTACGCGGATCTGATCATGCGCGATACTGCTCGCACCGTTGCACGCCTGCGCCCAACTGTGATGACAAGTTTGCGGAACAGTTTCGCCAGCCGCGATTTCATCGAAGTTGAAACGCCAATGTTGCAGACAATGCATGGTGGCGCAGCCGCACGTCCATTCGTTACTAAGTCCAATGCATTCGATATGGAACTGTTCTTGCGTATTGCGCCAGAGTTATTCCTAAAGCGTTGTGTCGTTGGCGGTATCGAGCGCGTCTTTGAAATTAACCGTAACTTCCGTAATGAAGGTGCTGACTCAACGCACTCACCTGAATTTGCGATGCTCGAGTGTTACCAAGCGTTTGCTGATTACAACGACATGGCCAATCTAACTCAGTCATTGATTCAAGAAGCAGCACTTGCAGTTCATGGTTCACTAACTTTTGAATTAGTTGAAGGTGGTACTCGCGATTTATCGGGCGAATGGGATCGAGTTTCGGTCTATCCAGCGGTAAGTGCTGCAGTTGGACAAGAGGTGACACCAGAAACGCCTTTGGAGACTCTGCGCTCGCTACTTAAAGCGGCTGGAATTGCTCCAGATCCAAAATGGATCGCTGGAAAGTGTGTGGAAGAACTTCTTGAACACTATGTCGTAGAACACTTAACCAAACCAACATTTGTCATTGATTATCCGGTTGATACGTCACCTTTAGTTCGCGATCATCGCAGCATCGCTGGCGTAGTTGAGAAGTGGGATCTTTACATCGATGGCTACGAAGCTGGCACTGGATACTCAGAGTTAGTCGATCCAGTAATTCAGCGCGATCGCCTCGTGGCCCAATCTTCGCTTAAAGATGGCGGCGACTTAGAGGCGATGCAACTGGATGAAGATTTCTTGCGCGCCCTCGAATACGGTATGCCACCGACTGGCGGAATCGGCGTTGGCGTTGACCGACTTCTGATGACTTTGACCGGCCTAAATATTCGGGAAACAATTTTGTTCCCGTTGGTTAAGCCTGAGTAGTAATGTCTCTGCAGATTCGCCCAGCTCGAACTCAAGATGTGCTTAGCATCCGTGGGCTCATCGATACTTATGCGCCCGATCGTCGTTTGCTTTCAAAACACACGGTCACAATCTATGAAGATGTTCAGGAGTTTGTTGTCGCTGAACTCGATGGGCAAGTCGTGGGCTGTGGGGCGCTCCATGTTATGTGGGAAGACCTTGGCGAGATTCGTACGCTAGCTGTTGAGCCAGATCAAAAAGGCAACCGAATCGGCTCAGCAATTTTGAGTGCATTACTAACTCATGCGCAAGCGTTGGGCTTAAGCCGATTGTTCTGCCTGACTTTCGAGACCGAATTTTTTGGCAAAGCAGGATTTGTCTCAATTGAGGATGCTCCAGTGGATGCCAGCGTTTATGCCGAACTACTGATGTCAGGCGATGAAGGTGTTGCTGAATTTTTGGATCTTCCGCGAGTAAAACCCAATACCTTGGGTAATACTCGAATGCTGCTCCAGCTTTAGCGTCGGTGGAAGGCCTAGCAATTGCAGGCTAAAATGAGATAGTGAAAATCCTCGTAATTGGTAGTGGCGCTCGGGAGCATGCTTTAGTTCACAGCCTTGCCAAAGATGAAGGTACTGAAATTTTTTGCGCCCCAGGAAATGCCGGCATCGCCCTTGAAGTTTCTACTTTCCCGTTAGTTGCCACAGATTCAGCCCAAGCGGTTTCCTTGGCCACACAGCTAGAAGCCAACTTAGTTGTTATCGGTGCTGAAGCACCGCTGGTTGCCGGCGTTGGCGATGCTTTACGCGCAGCTGGTTTCGCAGTCTTTGGCCCATCTGGCGCGGCTGCGCAGCTGGAAGGTAGTAAAGCATTTGCAAAAGATGTCATGATCGCAGCCGGTGTACCAACCGCGCTTTCATACACTTGCCAAACTGAAGTGCAAGTACGTGACGCATTGACTAAATTTGGCGCTCCATACGTCGTCAAAGATGATGGTCTTGCTGCTGGCAAAGGCGTAGTGGTTACCAACAATTTTGAAGAGGCTATTACACACGCAATGTTGTGTATTTCCGGGCGCACCGATGGCGCAGTTGTAATCGAGGAATATTTAGCGGGACCTGAAGTTAGTTTGTTCGGTGTAACAGATGGCAAGACTGTTCGAGCGTTAAGTCCTGCGCAAGATTTCAAACGCGCACTTGACAATGATGAAGGTCCAAACACTGGCGGGATGGGCGCATACTCACCACTTGATTGGGCACCCGAAAATTTGGTTGCTGAAACTATTGAACGAGTGTTGCAACCAACCATCGATGAGATGGCCAAACGTGGCACTCCATTTTCGGGATTGCTTTACGCAGGGCTAGCTTTAACTGCAAACGGAATTAAAGTTATTGAGTTCAATGCTCGCTTTGGCGATCCAGAAACACAGGTTGTCTTATCGCGTCTAAAGTCGCCATTAAGTCAACTGTTATTTGCTGCGGCAAATGGGACTTTAACTGACCTGCCAGAGTTACAGTGGTCAGATGAGGCAGCAATCACTGTGGTGTTAGCAGCGCAGGGATATCCACAGGATCCTGTTGCAGGGGCGGTAATTTCTGGGCTTGAGCAAGCGCAAGCATCTGGTTCCTTTGTTTACCACGCGGGTACGAAGGCAACTGATGCTGGCGAGATCGTAGTTAGTGGTGGTCGAGTGCTTTGTGTTACCGGAACTGGGGCCAACCTTGCAGATGCTCGGGAAAAAGTTTATGCGGGAGTGACTGAAATTGAGTTTGCTGGAAGCCATCATCGAACAGACATTGCGCTGCAAGCCTCGCGCGGAGAGATAGAAGTGCCATGACAAAACCAAATATTCCAAATATTCTTGCAAGTCGTTATGCATCAACAGACATGGCAACAATCTGGTCGCCAACAAATAAAGTCATAGCGGAACGTCAGCTGTGGGTTGCTGTTATGCAGGCGCAGCAAAGTCTCGGTATTGATATCCCAGCAGGTGTTATAGAAGATTATCAACGAGTAATAAACGATGTAGATCTGACAAGTATTGCTGCTCGTGAAGCGAGCACGCGTCATGATGTTAAAGCTCGAATCGAAGAGTTTTGCGCACTTGCGGGTCACGAACATATTCACAAAGGCATGACGAGTCGTGACTTAACTGAAAACGTTGAGCAACTCCAAGTCGTCCAGTCGCTAAAACTGATTCGAGTTAAAGCAGTAGCAACTGCGGCCGTGTTAGCTGAACTTGCTGTGCGTTACACCGATGTTGCGCTAACAGGGCGGAGCCACAATGTGGCGGCGCAAACAACAACTTTGGGCAAGCGATTTGCATCAGCCGCTGACGAACTTTTAATTTCTATCGCACGGTTAGATGAGCTAATCGCACGTTATCCTCTTCGTGGAATTAAAGGCCCAGTTGGTACCGCACAAGACATGCTTGACCTACTTGGCGGCGATGCAGACAAGTTACAAGCACTAGAACAAAATGTGGCAAGCCATTTAGGTTTTGCAAATGTTCTAACCAGCGTTGGCCAGGTTTACCCACGTTCAGTTGATTACGACACCATCACAGCATTAGTGCAGGTTGCGGCTGGACCAAGCAGTTTGGCTACAACTATTCGTTTGATGGCCGGGCATGAACTGGTAACTGAAGGTTTCAAAGAGGGCCAGGTTGGTTCAAGTGCCATGCCGCACAAGATGAATACTCGATCTTGTGAGCGGATAAATGGATTTGCCGTAATTCTTCGTGGTTACGCAAGTATGGCCGGCGAACTTTCGGGTACACAGTGGAACGAAGGCGACGTAGCTTGTTCAGTGGTTCGCCGTGTTGCTTTGCCTGACGCATTCTTCGCACTTGATGGGCTATTCGAAACCACGCTGACTGTGCTTGCTGAGTTTGGCGCATTCCCTGCAGTCATTGATCGTGAATTACAGCGTTACCTGCCTTTCCTGGCAACAACTAAAATTCTGATGGCCGCTGTTCGAAATGGCGTTGGTCGTGAAACTGCGCACGAAGTAATCAAAGAACATGCCGTTCAAGTCGCTCTTGAAATGCGCGCTAGCGAAGGTGGCGATGGGAATGCGCTCATTGTTCGGTTGGCCAATGACGGTCGACTTGGCCTAAACCTTGATGCATTGACAGCGCTAATTGAACAACCACTTGAGTTCACTGGAGCAGCTCGCGCGCAGGTGGCTTCCATCGCGCAGCAAGTTGCCACACTAGTTTCATCCTCACCAGAGGCAGCAACCTACCGGCCGGAGCCAATCCTGTGACAATAACAAGTGATAACTACGGATTAGATTCCGAGTACACACACATCTATTCAGGAAAAGTTCGTGATCTATTCGAAACTCCTGATGGCAAGTTGCTATTTGTCGTATCGGATCGGATTTCTGCTTTTGATCACGTATTGCCCACGGTAATCCCTGATAAGGGTCGCATCCTGACTGCAATGTCTTTGTGGTGGTTCGATCGACTGCAAGGAATTGTTCCTAACCACATCATCACAACTAATGTTCCATTTGCAGTAAATGGCCGCGCAACAATTTGCGAGCGCCTAGAGATGTTGCCAATTGAATGTGTGGCGCGCGGCTACCTAACTGGTTCAGGGCTGATCGACTACAAAAAATCCCAATCCATTTGTGGGGTGGGTTTACCACCAGGACTAGTCGATGGGTCACTATTACCGAAGCCAATTTTCACCCCAGCAACAAAAGCACCCGTCGGTGGTCACGACGAAAATGTTACTTTCGATGAAGTTATGACTGCCATTGGCCAAGAAGAAGCGCAACAGCTTCGCCGAATCACAATGAGTGTTTATCAAACCGCTGCCGATATTGCGTTAAGACGCGGCATTATTTTGGCTGATACCAAATTCGAATTTGGCCTTGGCATCAAAGGCGCAAACAGCAAACACATTGTGCTTGCTGATGAAGTATTGACTCCAGACTCTTCACGATTTTGGCCAGCCGAGCAATGGGTTCCTGGGCAAGCACAACTTTCTTACGATAAGCAATTTGTTCGCAATTGGTTGCTTTCAGAAGATTCAGGTTGGGTTAAAGATTCTGGGGCAACTCCGCCACCGCTTCCAGATGAGGTTGTTGAAAAAACTCGTGAACGTTACATCCAGGCTTACGAAACATTAACTGGAAAACGCTTTCAATAATTCTTAATTTTGATTCGGAAGATTTCGCCACAAATTTGCTTGAACTTAATTAGCGCTGAACGCTTTGATAAATCTCAATTGTTTGCTTTGCAATTTTGTCCCAACCAAAATCTCTAATGGCTCGGTCGCGTCCAGCTAGACCCATTTGCTTAGCCTTAATTGGGTCTGTCAAAACCTTGATTAAAGCGTGGGCAAAGTCATTTTCAAATTTAACCGCTTCTGTTTCTTCATAATGCACAAGTAAGCCCGTAATTCCATCAACCACAACTTCTGGAATTCCACCGACGTCACTTGCTACAACAGGTATTTCACAAGCCATGGCTTCTAGGTTCACAATGCCAAGCGGTTCATAAATTGATGGGCAAGCAAAAACTGCTGCATGTGAAAGTACTTGGATGAGTTCAGGACGTGGTAGTTGGTCTTTAATCCAGTGCACCCCAGTGCGAGTTTGCGCGAGTTTGGCGATTTGCGCAGAGACTTCTTCACCGAGTTCAGGCGTATCAGGCGAAGATGCACAAACAACAAGTGCAATATTTTCGGGCAACTGTTCGGCAGCACGTAATAGATGCATGATGCCTTTTTGTCGGGTAATTCGTCCAACGAATAGCGCGTATGGCCGCTGCGGATCAATGCCATTTGCAGTCAGCGCTGAGGTGTCAGACACAGGTTTAATCGCTTGAGTATCAATACCGTTGTAAATTACTTTTACTTTTGCGGGGTCAAGCTCTGGGTAGCAGTCGAGGATGTCAGCGCGCATGCCGTTACTAACTGCGATCACAGCATCTGCTGCGTCGTAGGCTGTGCGTTCGGCCCACGAGGAAATCTGGTAGCCGCCACCTAGTTGTTCTGCCTTCCAAGGACGCCTTGGCTCTAGCGAGTGAGCGGTAACAACATGAGGTAGTCCGTGCAGCAATCCGCCTAAGTGGCCCGCCATGTTCGCGTACCAAGTGTGGGTATGAACAACCTGCGAATCAGCAAAATTTCCTAGCATTTCCAGGTTAATTCCAAGAGTTTGCACTGCGGGATTGGCTGAACTCAAATTGGCCGGTACCGGGTAGGAGGTAGCTCCTGTCTTATCAGCGCCGAAGCAGTGCACATCAACATCGATTAGTTTTCGTAGTTCGTGGACCAGGTGTTCCACATGAACACCGGCGCCACCGTAAACATCCGGTGGCCATTCTCGAGTAACTATTGATATGCGCACACTGTAAGCCTAGACCTTTGACTAGGCTAGGGCTGTGCGCCGTCGTCAAAATGTTCTCAGTATGGTTCTCGCCGGTGGCGAGGGCAAAAGACTGATGCCACTAACTGCGGACCGAGCCAAGCCTGCAGTGCCATTCGGTGGGTCATATCGACTAATTGACTTTGTACTTTCAAACCTAGTTAACGCAGGTTTCTTGCGAATTTGTGTTTTGACTCAGTACAAATCACATTCACTTGATAGACACATCACAACCTCATGGCAAGTTGGTACGTTGCTTGGCGACTTCGTAACCTCTGTTCCTGCGCAACAGCGACTAGGGCCACGTTGGTACACCGGTTCAGCCGATGCAATTTTTCAGAGCCTTAACTTGGTTTACGATTCACTTCCTGATTACATCTTGGTCTTCGGCGCTGATCACGTTTATCGCATGGACGCTTCACAAATGTTGGAGGCGCACATCGCATCTGGTGCAAGTGTTACTGTCGCGGGTATTCGCGTTTCCAAAGATTCTGCATCTGAATTCGGCGTAATCGAAACTGATGAATCGGGCCAGCGCATTACTCGCTTCCACGAGAAGCCAGCTAACCCGCCAACCATCCCAGGTTCACCCGATCAGTCCTATGCGTCAATGGGTAACTACATTTTTAATACCGATGCATTAATCGCAGCGCTACAAAAAGATGCAGCAGACGAAAATTCAATTCACGATATGGGAACCAACATTATTCCGATGATGACAGCAGCTGGTGAAGCCGCGGTTTACGATTTCGATCTGAACGAAGTTCCTGGTGCTACCACCCGTGATCGTGGGTATTGGCGCGATGTTGGAACTCTTGACACATATCACGAAGCTCACATGGATCTTGTTTCAGTCCATCCAATTTTCAATCTCTACAACGATCATTGGCCGATCTTGACAAGCATGCCATCTCTTGCGCCAGCAAAGTTTGTTCAGGGCGGAACCGCTCATGAATCCATTGTTGGTGCGGGATCCATTCTGGCTGGCGCGCATGTTCGAAACTCAGTAGTTGCAAATGCCGTTCGGGTAGAAGAGGGCGCCTACGTCGATGGCACTGTGCTGATGCCTGGCGTTCGCGTTGGTCGTGGCGCTGTAATTCGAAACGCAATCCTCGATAAAAACATCATTGTGCCTGATGGCGCACAGATTGGTGTTGATATTGATTTAGATCGTCAGCGCTACACCGTAAGTGAAGGCGGAATTGTTGTACTTGGTAAAGGGCAGCAAGTTCTTTAAAGCTAGTCAGTTATTCGATGGCGCTCTACTGCAACAATTTTTTGTAAATCATGATTTGCGCGGTGATAAATCACGTAAGCACCAGGTGCCAATGTCGGGTCGAATGCATCTTCAACTTCTGCCGCAAGACTAAATCTCTCCGAAAGTTCTTGCATAACTGTAGGCATCACTGGACGGTGTGTACACAAAACGAGTGAGTCACTAGTTCCGGCAAGATAGGCAACCCGTTCATTTGCCTTAACTGGATTGTCAGTATGTCGTTCTTCGCTTAACGATTCTTCAAGTGCGATTGGGATGCTCCTGACACTGGCAAACGGCCCCACTGTGTCGCGGCATCTTCTCGAGTCCGATGAATGAATGGTATTAACTCCAAAAGCAGCTAAGACGGTACTTAGTCCGTGTGCCTGCATTCGCCCGACCGCTGTTAATGGCCGGCTTGCATCGTTAGCCGATAACGCATCATTTGAAAGTTTCCATTCTGCGCGTTTGATGGCTTGGGTATGGCGAAGCACAATGAATGGAGTTGTTGGAACTTGTTGCGAGGCGGCCCGCAAAACGTCTGCATCGTGTGCGTAGGTTAGCTTCTTGATCGCTGCGTTTAATGGCAACCAAACGATTTCATCTACTTCATCATTTGGCACGAATGTTCCGCCAACAATTGTGGCATTCCAATAGAAAACTGCTTTTGGCACATCTTTAACTAGATACTGCTGGGTTGGTAGTGGGGCCCCTAGTACTACGGCAAAACCAGTTTCTTCGCGCACTTCGCGAATGGCAGCGGAAATTATGTGCTCGCCCGGTTCTACTTTGCCTTTAGGAAAAGTCCAGTCAGATCGATGTGCACGATGAATTAATAAATATTCAGTGCCTGACTTGCCTTGGCGAGTTGGAACCGCGCCGGAGGCAATAACGGAATCATCGAACACTGCGTATGCCTACTCTGTTTAGGATGTTTTCCAACTTACGTGGAGATGAAGTTGAAACCTGTGCACGGTTAGTAGGGTGAAGGGCAATCAGCTGCTCCTGATAGTCAGGCAGAGTTTCACCAGCAGAATCCAGATAATGACGAATCCATTCACCATCTTGGTCTAAGTGCCATGATGCGCTCGAGTCTGAAAGTCCGAGGTCAAGAACTTGTTTAACGGTCTGTGCATCTGAATCGCCGAGCCGGACTAAACATTCAACTCGACGATCAAGATTTCGATGCATCATGTCAGCGGAGCCAATCCACGATTCCAGTTCACCACCATTGTTGAATTCAAATACTCGGCTGTGTTCAAGGAAGCGACCAAGAACCGAACGCACCTTAATGTTTTCGGAAAGCCCAGATACGCCAGGTCGGAGCGCGCAAATTCCACGAACTAACACTTCTACCTTCACGCCGGCTTGTGAGGCTCGGTAAAGCGCATCGATGATAACCTCGTCGACCATTGAATTGCACTTGATTCTAATTTGCGCAGTTTGGCCAGCGTTTGCGAATTGAGCTTCGCGTTCGATGCGTTCAACAAGTCCTTCGCGTAATGCCCCCGGTGCAACAAGCAAGCGGTGGTATTCGCCCTGGGTTGCGTACCCGGATAGATGGTTAAACAAACCCGCTACGTCTTCACCAATTTCTGGGTTGGTTGTTAGCAAACCAAAATCTTCGTACATACGCGCAGTCTTTGGATTGTAATTACCGGTACCGATGTGCACATATCTGCGCAGTTTTCCAGCGTCGCTGCGCACAACCATACAAAGTTTTGCGTGCGTCTTTAACCCGACTAGGCCATAAACAACATGGACGCCAGCTTCTTCAAGTTTGCGGGCCCAATCGATGTTATTTTGCTCATCAAAACGTGCCTTAATTTCAACGACAGCAAGAACTTGCTTGCCCATCTCAGCTGCATTGATGAGAGCGTCAACAATCGGAGAATCACCAGATGTTCGGTAGAGCGTCTGCTTGATCGCAAGTACATGCGGGTCTTCAGATGCCTGTTCCAAAAATAGTTGCATACTTGTTGAAAATGAATCGTATGGATGATGAAGAAGGACATCGCGGTTGCGCATAATCTCAAGAACATTTGGCGCGCTGGCCGATTCAACTGCTGCTAGTGCGGTGCTGGTATGCGCAACAAATGGCGGCAGCTTTAAATCGCCCCGGTTTAGCGAGAAAAGCTCCATCAAGGACTTTAGGTCGAGTGGCCCCTCAAGGCGAAAAACTTCATTCTCGGTTATGCCAAGCTCACTAATCAAAAGTTCTAGAACGTGTTCGTCCACTGAATCTTCGACTTCGAGCCGAACAGGTGGACCAAACCGACGACGCATTAGTTCACGCTCTAAAGCTTGAAGTAAATTCTCGGCGTCATCTTCCTCGACTTCTAAGTCTTCATTACGTGTAACGCGGAATGTGTGCTGCTGTACAACTTCCATGCCAGGGAAAAGCATTTGAGAATGCGCCGCAATCACATCTTCGAGTGGGACGAGTCGCTGCTTATTTGCTTGCAAAAAACGCGGCAGAGAAGGTGGTACTTTAACGCGGGCAAACAGTTCATTCTGTGTCTGCGGATTACGGACAAGAATTGCCAGATTCAGTGATAAACCAGAGATGTAGGGGAACGGATGCGATGGGTCTACAGCCAGCGGAGTCAAAACTGGGAACACCTGTTCATTGAAAAGTTTTGTCAGAGTATCTTGCTCGTCTGGAGTTAGCTCTTCCCAACGTAAAATTTCAATGCCATTTGCAACTAATGCCGGCAGTAACTCAGATCTAAAGATGTGTGATTGCTCTGTCATAAGTTCGTGACTACGAGCAAGTACTGTTTCATGCACTTCAACTGGCATACTGCCACTGGCAGACTTAACGGCGATACCAGTTGCGATTCGACGTTTGAGTCCGGCAACTCGAACCATGAAGAATTCGTCTAGGTTGCTAGCAAAAATTGAGAGGTATTTAACCCGTTCCAGCAACGGTAAATCCTGATCTTGCGCTAATTCAAGGACGCGCTTATTGAAGGCAAGCCAAGACAATTCACGATCTAGAAAGCGATCTGCAGGCAGATCACCTGATGATTCGCGCAAGGTATCTGGAGTTGTCATAGGTAAAGGTTGGCATAGGAAGGTTAACAAGGTCTAGTTGGTTAACGCCCACAGCGTATTTACCACACACGATATGACGAATGTGCCTATAAATGCCAAGATTTAAGCGTGACTAGACAACTTGTGATTCTGGGTAGCGGGGAAACCAGCCCAACTATGGTCACCCCACATCAGAAGATTTTGGCCAATGTGCCAGCTGGGGAGCAAGCGTCAGTCTTTCTAGATACACCTTTTGGCTTTCAAGAAAATGCCGATGAGTTAAGCGCGCGAATTGTTGAGTACTTTAAAAATTCAGTAGGTCGCGATATTCAACTGGTTTCCATGCGCACAGATACTGAGCCTGAAGTCACGATTGCCCGGGCAGTTGCAGCTATCAAACAAGCACAGTGGTTATTCGCTGGTCCTGGTAGCCCAACTTATGCATTAACTACTTGGCTGAACTCTGGCCTAGCAAATCATATAAGTGACGTACTTAGTCGCGGATCAGTTGTGTTTGCTTCAGCTGCTGCGCTCACGCTTGGTTCGCATACCGTGCCTGTTTATGAAATTTATAAAGTCGGGCAGAAACCATTTTGGCTAACTGGTCTAAATATTCTGGAGACGCACACAGGGCTTAAAGCAGCCGTGATTCCACACTTCGATAACACTGAAGGAGCAAACCACGACAC
>JBAXKB010000014.1:0-23362 GCA_037137575.1 Actinomycetes bacterium | reverse complement strand
AACAAATCATCAGCATCAATGATGTTGTATGCGTAACCTTGCTCGGCAAGAAAGCGTTGGCGATGCGCCGCATAATCGGCATCAACAGTGTCGCGAGTAACAATAGTGTAGAAGTGCGCTTTACGTTTGTCGCCTTTTGGTCGAAGCACACGGCCGAGGCGCTGTGCTTCTTCTTGGCGCGACCCGAACGTTCCACTTACTTGAATTGCAACTCCAGCCTCAGGCAGATCAACACTAAAGTTTGCAACTTTACTCACAACCAAAACTCGAGTTTCGCCATCGCGGAATGATTGGAAGAGTCGTTCACGTTCTTTAACTGGTGTGGCGCCGGTAATAATCGGCACACCGAGATGCTCACCGAGTTCATCCAATTGATCTAGATATTGCCCAATAACTAGAACGTGATCATCAGGATGTTTATTGACCAAGTGCTCAACGATTCGGTTCTTTGACCTTGTGGTGGCAGCCATCCGGTAGCGGTCTTCAGCTTCGGCGATTGAATAAGCACGACGCTCCGCATCGGGCAGTGAAACTCGTACTTCAACGCATTCAGCAGGTGCGATGTAACCCTGAGCCTCAATGTCTTTCCAAGGTGCGTCGTATCGCTTTGGCCCAATTAGTGAAAATACTTCACCTTCCATGCCGTCTTCACGCACAAGAGTTGCAGTTAGGCCCAAACGACGACGTGCCTGAATGTCAGCAGTGAATCTAAATACTGGCGCTGGCAACAGATGAACTTCGTCATAAATGATCAAACCCCAATCGCGGGCATCAAATAATTCAAGATGTGCGTAAACACCTTGGCGTCTTGTGGTCATAACTTGGTAAGTAGCGATTGTCACTGGGCGGATCTCTTTACGGGCGCCCGAGTATTCACCGATTTCTTCTTCAGTAAGCGTGGTGCGCTTCAATAGCTCAGCTTTCCACTGGCGAGCGGAAACGGTGTTAGTTACCAAGATCAAAGTTGTTGCACCGGCAGTCGCCATAGCTGCTGCGCCAACAATTGTTTTACCGGCGCCACATGGCAACACAACAACACCACTGCCACCATGCCAAAACCCATCCACAGCTTCTTGTTGGTAAGGGCGAAGTGTCCAACTGGAGTCACTTAAAGCAATCGGATGCGCTTCACCATCAACGTATCCAGCCAAATCTTCAGCAGGCCAGCCAAGTTTCAGCAGCACTTGCTTTAAATGCCCACGCTCGCTCGGGTGAACTACAACAGTTTGCTCGTCCAAGCGTTTGCCCATGAGTGGAATTACTTTTTTAGAGCGCAACACTTCTTCAAGCACATTCACATCGGTTGCTTGCAAAACTAAACCATGTGATGGATGCATGTGAAGTTGCAAGCGACCATAACGCGACATGGTCTCTGCAACGTCTATCAGCAGGGCGTGTGGAACTGGGTAGCGTGAATACTTCAGCAATGTATCCACAACACTCTCGGCATCGTGGCCAGCTGCGCGCGCGTTCCAAAGACCTAGTGGGGTAATTCGGTAAGTATGTATGTGTTCTGGCGCACGTTCTAGTTCGGCGAACGGGGCAATAGCCTGGCGACATTCAACACTTTGCGCGTGATCAATTTCTAAAAGTAGAGTTTTGTCACTCTGGACAATCAACGGACCTTCGGTCATGATGCCGTGCCTTCCTTTGGTTCATCTAAAAACTGTGCCCCTGAGATACGAGAGATTGTGAAAGTTTTAACTTCACTCGTTCGGGTATCAAAGGCGGTAAGGAATCCGCCAGAAATAGTCAGTGGTTCAATAATGCGGGCAGTTGTCAGCCCGCCTTTGTCGGAGTAACTAATCCAAATTTCACAACCCATTTGTAGCGCCTGATTCAAAACTTCAATAGTTTCCTTGGTGGAAGTTTTTAATGATGATGGCTCATTAGTTTCATTAACCTGAGTTGCGCGCTCGCCAGCACGAATTGATTTAATCGCCGCAGCAACATAGCGTTCAGGATTTGAGCGCGGGATCAAAGCGTTGACTGCGGGCTGACCCATTCCACGATTAGATTTAGCCGCAGTGATTGCTAGTGTGCCATCAGCATTCTCAGCAGTTGGTGAGTACCCAGCGTCGCGCAATTTTCGCAATACGATGTCATCTGATTGCTCAGTGATGATTATGCCTTCGGCCAGTTGGCGAAGCTTGAGCGGTTTTAGCCGTTTATCTGCAAGAAGTGCATTCAAAATATTGTTGTCGTCGCACCGCAAATAAACAGTGGCGTGGCCCATGCGCAAGTGGCCGTGTTTACGTGAGACATCATCAATCAAATAAAGCAGTGGTTGCGGCAGGGAAGTGCGGGAAATGCCAAGCAGAAAATCTTTTATTTCACCCGCATTTTTACCGTAATCAATCGCACGCAAAATTGAGGCAGGTGTGAATCTGTATGTGGTTGCTACCCCGGCAGATTCGACTTCGGCGATTAAAGCCATTGTTCGTCGCTGTGCAACGGGCAGGCGCCCAGGAGCTAGGGCGGTTAAGTCTGCCTGAACAATTATGTGATCTACAAATGGTGGCAAACATTTTGCGATTACTGCGCTTGCATCGTCACCCTGCGCAACTAATCGGCCGTATGAAGTTAAAGCGTTTGCTCCTGTTATGCCCAACAGTTCGGCTTCGACGATAATTGCCGCTGCGGATTCATTGTGAGCTTTTGAAAAACGTCTTGGTGCCCGCCAAGCCAAGGTGGAGAGAACTTCATTAGTAGAAACTGCTTGGCCATCAGGCAAGGACATAAGTAAAGAAAGTACGTTTGACCGTAATGCACCAAAGTGTGTGCGAGTAACCAAAGTCGACAGCGCAGTAACTTTTTCTGGCGACTCAGAATTAATTAAGTGTGGAGCTCGGTCCATGTAGGTCCAAGTGTTTGCTAATAGTTGCCAGCGCGCTTCATCAGATTTGGTTAGCCAGCGGTCGTATTCATTTGCTGGCATCCAACCATAGGTTTCATCGCATGCAATTAGCCCGGCGGCAAAACTAACTTCCAGAAATAGCGCGAGATTCTCTGGAGTTAACGAACATGTTTCCCCTAGTGCCACAAAATCACGATGCGCCAGCCCACCGCTTCGCAAAGGCGAAATAGGTTCCTGCGCCAAAGCACCAATAAGTTCTTCCACTGAACTCAGAGCAGTAAGTACCCCATGAATTCCGGCACTATTAATTCGTTCGATTGGGTATTCAATTCCAATCAGGACCGGTCCGCTGCTGGGAAGTTCTCTAACTAGTTTGTAACCGCGTAGCTGCATCGCAATTTCGCGCGGCATAACAATCGTGTTTTCTTCCGCAGCGATTATCAAGTTGTGTGAAAGCAACCACTCAGCAGTTGTTTTTGCATTCTCTGGTCGGATTACTCGCGCAGCATTTTTGTATGCCCGTTGCGGTTGTTCCCAAGCTAGATCAAACAATATCTCTTTAGCCTCAGCCGAAGCATCGGTTAGAAGTTCGCTTAACAATTCAGGATCAGCAACAAACTCGGCAATTTCGCGGCGAAGCAGTGCCATGGCCGGACCAAGTCCGCATGCGTGCTTGCCGTAACTCTCGCGAACGGTTCGGACTAAGTGCAAACTGGTTTTGTCGCCCCACACCAGGGCAAGTTGCCATAAGTTACCTAACGCATTTGTTATTGCAGTTTCATCAAAGCCATCAATGGGTTCCAGTTCGTTAAGTGTTTCTGTTAGCGAAATTCCATCTGGTAACGCGGCCAAAATTTCACACAGGGTAATTTCCAAAAGGTTAATTGAATCTAGAGCCGAACTGGTACTTGCATTTGTTGTAGCTCGCGTTGCTAACTGGCTAACGTCATTGGGAACAGGGTGCATCAAGTCTGGACGTTGTTGAAATAAGAACTGCAGTTGGGCATCTGTGCGATTACGCAGGTCGTCTGCCAACGATCGAAGTCGTTTAACGTTACTAAAAGTGCCCATCTATCTAACGCTACGCGTGGTTGGGCACATTGCGCTAATCGTGGATTGAACGGCTCTTTGAGGATCTGCGCAGACCTAACAAAATTAAAGCTAGCCCCACTCCAGTAAGCATCGAAAGGCCCCACCAATACCCAGGTAGTTCCAGATTATTAATGAATAATGGGGAAATTGCGATTATTGTGCAGATAATGCCCACAATCAGCAAGAAGATTCCTGCTCGCATTAACCGGTCGCCGCGCATACCTCCTATGTTAGAGAGGTTTTGATTATTTTGGCGGATCAGTAATGTCCCCTACGCTTAGGTAAGTGTTACGGGCAACCGCACACAGGATACTCAGCAAGGAGCACGGCAATGCCTACAGGCAAAGTGAAGTTTTACGACAATGAAAAAGGCTTTGGCTTTTTACAAACTGATGAAGGTGAAGAAGTATTTCTACACGCATCAGCGCTTCCTGCTGGCGTCCTTTCGTTGAAGAACGGAACTCGCGTTGAATTCGGAGTTGCTGAAGGACGCAAAGGTATGCAGGCGCTATCACTTCGTATCTTAGAAGAGCCACCGAGTATTGCTCGGTCTGGTCGCAAGGGCGCTGAAGACATGGCCATAGTTTTGGAAGATGTCATCAAACTTTTAGATTCATTTGCAAATAGTTTGCGACGTGGTCGTTACCCAGAAGATAAGCAAAGCCAAAAAATCGCAGTAGTTCTGCGTGGCGTGGCTGATCAAATTGATGTTTAAGCCAGGAATCGACTTAATTTGAAAATCGCAAATTTAGTAACTGACGCTAGCGCTCTTGCGCTAGATGCACTTCACGAATCAGTTCCCCCCGGTGATGTTGGCGCGCCAATTGATGTTGTGCTGCAGGATTCTGATAACACTGATGTGGCGATTGCAATTCACACATTTGAATGCAAATCCGAAGGCTACCCAGGTTGGTATTGGTCGGTTGCTGTTGTTGGTATTAAGGGCCAGTCATACGGGACAGTGAGCGAAATCAACCTGTTGCCAGGTGCGCAGGCTTTAGTTCCGCCAGTTTGGCGACCTTGGGCCGATCGGGTTGAAGCTGGTGATTTAGGCGTTGGCGATCTTTTGCCAGTTTCGCCAAACGATCCACGATTAACCGCAGGCTTCACCGGGCTAGACGATTTAGCATCTGATCTATCGGAACTGCAAAACAATCAGTGGCAACTTGGACTTGGTCGCGAACAGATTTTAAGTGAAGTTGGAATTTCACAGGCGGTTAAGCGTTGGATGTCCGGGCAAACAGGGCCGCGCAGTGCGATGGCAAAATCTGCTCCAGCAGATTGCTCGACCTGCGGTTTCTTGATTCCGATTGGTGGATCACTCGGGCAAGCTTTTGGCATGTGCGGTAATGAATTCGGTGCTGCCGATGGGCGCATTGTGGCGATGTCTTACGGCTGTGGCGCCCACTCAAGTGTGGTTGTTGATGAAACTTCACCAGTTCCAGTTGTTGAACTAGTTGTTGACGACGTCGCTGACGAGCTTGAGACGGTTGACTCTTCTGCGAGTGTAGATGAGGCCGAGCAATCCCAAGAAGATGCCACATAACGAAACCCGTGCAACATGGCTCCACCACTGGACGTGCTGGAGGTCGGCAAACCAGGTTTTTACCACTGCGGAGACAATAAATAGCATCACCCAAATTAGTGTGCCAATTTTCACCGCCCTAATTCCGTCTACTGGAAGCGGTTCGAGTTCTGGCTTTAGTTGCACAGGTTGATTGTCCACAAGTTAGAGCGTACCCTTGCTGAAATTATCAGCCGTTGGCCGACACAGTAGTCTGAACCTATGGGTCCAAAAGTTCGACGAATCGTAACTATCGCCGTACTAGTTGGCATGTTTTCTGCCGCAGTGTTAGCAGCAATTTTCAGCAAGTAGTTATGCGTTTGTGAGCGCAGCTACTACGAAGTCGATGCTCTTTAGAAGTTGGCGAACGTCACTTGGTTCAACTGCTGGGAATACTGAAATGCGAAGTTGGTTGCGGCCAAGCTTGCGGTACGGCTCAACATCCACAATTCCGTTTGCGCGAAGTGCCTTGGCAATAAGAGTGGCATCAATTTCATCAGCGAAGTCGATAGTTGCCACAACTTTTGACCGCTTAGCAGGATCAGTTACATAAGGTGTGGTGTTGTCGTTAGCCAGGGCCCAGTTGTAAATAGCATCTGAAGATTCAGTTGAGCGAGCGATGCACCAATCAAGGCCACCGTTTGCATTGAACCAATCAACCTGCTCCGCCATCATGAAGATAGTGGCAAGTGCAGGGGTGTTGTAGGTCTGATCAAGACGGCTGTTCTCGATAGCTGTCATCAAATCAAGAAACGCTGGAATGTAACGGCCGCTGGCTTTGATTTCTTGCGCGCGTGCGATTGCTTTTGGCGACATTAGTGCGATGAAAAGGCCGCCATCTGATCCGAAGCACTTCTGTGGTGAGAAGTAGTAAACGTCGACCTGCGTTAAATCTACGGCCAAGCCACCAGCACCCGATGTTGCATCGATAATGACAAGTGCATCTTCGTCGACACCAACGGGACGAACTGGAGTGATTGCCACACCGGTTGAAGTTTCGTTGTGTGGGCTGCAGTAAGCATCAATTCCAGCTTCAGCCGAAAAAGCGGGTGCGTCACCAGGCTCACCCTTTAATACTGTCGGTTCACCCAAAAATGGGGCACTTTTCGCTGAATCTGCGAATTTTGAGCCAAATTCCCCAAAAGTTAGGAATTGTGCGCGGTCCCGAATCAGACCAAATACGGCAATTTCCCAAAATGCAGTGGATCCGCCGTTGCCAATTACTACTTCATAGCCTTCTGGCAGGTTGAATAGATTCGCAACACCCGTTCGAAGGCGCGCTACTTGGCTTTTCACTGGCTTTTGGCGATGCGAGGTACCCAAAAATGTCTTTGTTACCTTGGCTAAAGCCTCGATTTGCTCGTCGCGAACGCGAGATGGACCAGCGCCAAATCGTCCGTCCACAGGTAATAAGTCAGTAGGAATTATGATTTCAAGAGTTTCAGCCATGCCTTAAGTCTAAAAGGTTATGGGTTTCGCGCACTTTTGAGGTATCAGTATTGGCGTTTTCTCAGGTTAACATCTCTCCAATTCTTACTGTAGGACAATTTTTTGGTGTGAATTGGCATGAAACCGTGCGATAATATTGTCCAGATTTACTTTTTTTGAAGGTTAACATTCTCGGATTTAGGGAGCAATTGTTATGTCACGGTTCATTAAAGTCCTTTTGGCTTCGCTGATGGTTGCAGCAGGTTTCATCGCCCCTGCAACTGCTGCCGGCGTAACTTTAAGTGGCAAAGTTACAGCGGTTAAAGACCTAAGTTTGGTCGGCGCAACTGTTCAACTGGAAAAGTATGACGCGGATGCTGACAAATACACCGCAGTTGCGACTGCGACTGTTACGCCGTCGCCAGCACCCACCTCAACAAACGCCCCGTACAAGTTTGACAATGTTGAAGATGGAACTTATCGGGTTAATTACCCGCTCGCGAAGGCTGATGTGCCCACTTCAAGGTTTGGTACCTCTAACTCAGTAGATTTCAATGTCGCCGATGGCAAGATCACTGTGGCCGATAAGGCTTATGTAACAATCCCAGATTTCAAATTAAATGCAATGGGCAAGTATTCCGTTAAGGCAATCGACCTTGCCACTAAAACCCCAATCCAAAATGCGGTCTTTACAATTTCCGGAAGCTTTAATGGCGAAGATGCCACGTTCGCTTCACTGATAGATCCCAACACATCTGGAACAGGGCTTTTGCCCGTGCCAGCTGCTGGTTCATACAACATAAAAATTGTTGATCCATCAGGCATGCATCAGGCATTCACTTCGGATGACAAGACTTTTGCTGCCGGGTATTCAAATCCGAATAGCCCGTACTCCTACAATCCAGACGCAGGTGGCAATTTAACGGTAACCGTTACGTCAGGTGCAAATAAAGTTGCGGGCGCAGTTGTTCACTTGCTCTCCGCAGACGATGAAGTTGCAGTTGCTATTGCAGATCAACAGGGTATTGCGTCATTCAAGGGCCTTCCTGACGGTGAGCTAAACATGTGGGTCGGTGGACCGCTTGGTAGCCCACTTAAAGATTCAGATGCAAAACTTGTAACCATTCATGCTGGTTCAACAATTACAGCTTCACAGGCGCTAGTAAACGGATTCACCATCTCGGGCACACTTACCTCGGCAAATGGCGCAGTATCAGGTGCTCGCGTTGATGTAGAACAAGTTGATGCAGACGGAAATGAAACTCCATCATCACCAACCGAAACTGGCCAAGATGGACGCTTTACGACAAACGGCCTGGGCGCAGGAACATACAACCTTTATTTCTACGATGAAACAAGTAATCTCCAAGATTTCCGCTTAACCGGATCGTTACTAGGTGTAACAATCACCACAGCAAACGTTGCCAATAAGAGCGCAACTTTGCCCGCTGCTGGTGTTGTGTCCGGTACCACAACTGACACAAATGATGCAGCTGTTTCCGCAACCACAGTTGAACTAATCAATGCCTACGGTGACACCGTTGCATCTTCGCCAACCGATGGCAAGGGCGCTTATCGCCTACCTCGTATCACCGCTGGAACTTACACAGTTAAATTCTCAAACGATGGGTACCGAGTTTCCTACTCGCCAGAATTTACTGTTGAAGCAAACAAAGTCGCGCAACAGGACATCACACTAGTTTCAGGTTCCGGGATCACTGGAAAAGTTACTTCAACAGTGAATGCGCAAGGCTTTGATGGTGTTCGAGTTTCAATCTATTCATCACTAGGTTCTGGTTTACTCCCAGTTGCCACCGCAATTACTCAAGCGGATGGAACCTACCAAGTTAGTGGTTTAAATGCTGGTAGCTACCGCATCAAGTTTGATGCTTCGGATTCAAATCCGAATGCTGGCGTATTTTGGCTGCCGGAAGACCAGGCTACTTCTAACGCACGGTCATTTGGCCAAGCGGGCGACATTACAACCAGGCCGGGATACACCGTCAACGATGTAAATCCGCTTCCGGTAACTCCTTGGGCAAGTGTGACCGGAAAAGTAACGGTAACTGACCCAACAGACGGACTACTCCCAGTAGAAAATGCCACAGTGACAGTCGTGCGTTCAGACGGACTTGTTGCACAATCAGGTTTGACCGATCCTGACGGAAACTTCTCAGTCACAGTTCCAGATGGTACGTATGGCATTAAAATTGCGTCCGCTGGTTATGCAACCGGGTACGTAGGCGAGGTTGGCGATCAGCCAACCTTAGTAGTTGGCTTTGCAGATGCAGTAAAAGTTACCGTGGGCCAAGGCGTTGCAAGCTTTGAAAATGCCTGGACGCTAAGTAACTGGTCTATCGACTTATCTGGCAATGGCGGAACTGTGAAAGTAACAGTAGTTGATGACACTAAAACTCCAGTATCTGAAGGTGTTCTCGTCGCTTACAACAGCCAGGGCAATGCGGTGGCTTTCACGGATACTTGTGATGAAAATGGCACCTTTGTACTTTCTGGCCTTCGTGGAAAATTTAGTTTCAGCTACGAATCAGCTGGCGCTTTTGCAAAACGTTTTGTTGGTGGAACTTCCAGACTTTCTGATGCTGGCACCGAAATTGTCAACGTAACTGATGGAGCAAACTTAAAACGTAATTTGGCAACTGTTACCTTGCCGAGCCTGGCACTGAAACTTGTGACTACTACGGGAGCTAATGCACCGGCATACGCCGATGATGCAACAGTTGAGGTCTACACCTACGCATCAGGTAAATGGTCTTTGAATGCAGACCTTACGACAACCACAAACGACGGTACCGCCACCATTGGTGTGACCAACGGCGCTTCCTACCGAATCCGAGTTCTACCAGATTCCTACTTGCTCGCTCCCGTTTGGGTTGGTGCTGTGTCAGCGGCGAACACGGTTAACGATGCGTCATCAATTATCATTCCTGCAGTTGGTAAAGCTCCGACCATGGATAACGTAGTTATCAACGTTACAACTGGAGTAATTAAGGGCCATGTCACCGACAGTTTTGACGGCGATGTATCAGGCGCTCTAGTCGAGCTTGTTGACTCATCAGGCAATGTACTTAAGAGCACTACCTCGCGTGAAGATGGTGTTTACAACCTCTACCGAGTGAGTCCAGGTAAGTACACAGTTAAGTTCGTCGCGGAACAATACGCCATTAAATATGCGAACAATGTTGTTGTTGCAGGTGGCGGGTCCACCTCGGCAAACATGATCATGAACTCAGCATCCGGTATCACTGGTCACTTGTTCTCTACTGATGACCAGCCAGTTATTGGGGCCACAGTATCTATCTACACCGCTACTGGCTCAGGTGTAACCCCAGTTCAGAGCGTTACCACAAACGATGACGGTACTTACAACTTCATTGGTCTAGTCTCGGGCTCATACAAGATTCGATTTGATGGCACAACAGCAGATGTGCCTACCTCAGCGTTCTGGTATAGCGATGGCGAGAACGTTGGATCTTTCAAAGACGCTAGTGCAGTTGCCGCCGCATTTGGTGAATACACAAAGGATGTTGATCCGCAGCCAACCAAATCATGGGCACTTATTAAGGGCACAATCTTGGACAGCACAAATGCTGTTTCAGGCGCAGCAGTATCTTTGGTGACTGTTTCGCTAGCAACATTGACTGGCAAAGTTGTCACAACCGATCTAACTGATGAAAACGGTAACTTCGCGTTGTACGCGCCTGATGGTTCGTACCAGATTCAGGTTGCTGCCTCAGGCTTTGCAACTGGCTTCATTGATGCAACCCAAGGTGGCGACGCAGTTCTTAGCACGTCAGCACTTGGCGCAGCAGTTGTTTCAGTTAGTGATAACGTCGCGCAAATCGATGGCGGTCTTGACACCAATGATTTGACGCTTGATCTTTCAGGCTCTGGTGGCTCTATCACCGTCATTGTTAAGGATGATGCAGGAAAGACTGTCACCGATGGTGATGTAACAGTTTACGATTCCACTGGCAATGTCGCTGGTTTCGTAAGTGGCGCTCAAGCTGGCGCTTTCACTGTTGCAGGTCTTAACGGAACCTACCGAGTTAGCTACGCGCAAGATGGTGTATTCGCTACGACTTACTACGGTGACACCTCAAACATTGCTGATCCAAAGACCAAGACCGCAGCTGTTAACAAAACAACAAAGCCGACAGTAACGATTAACGTAAAGGCGTTGCCTAAGTTAACCGTGAATGTGGTTGATGGTGCCACCCCTGCTGCTGCATTTAAGCAGCCAGTAACGGTTGAGGTTTACAGCCAAGTTGATGGCGAGTGGACATTGAATGATGCGTTGACTCAGGAAACATCTTCAGGCTCAGTTTCATTTGGTGTAGCCAATGGCGATCAGTACCGCATCCGAGTGGTACCAAACTCTGAATTGTTGACGCCTGTTTGGGTTGGCGCTGCTCGACTCGCTAAGTCGGTATCTGCAGCTTCAACAATCTCTATCCCGGCAACCGGTGCGGCTCCTGCACTTGGCAACGTAGTGATGAACTCACTTGCTGGTGTGGTTGATGGCACTGTTTCTGATTCAGAATTGACAGGAATTCCGAGTGCAGAAGTGACCCTTATCGACAACATGGGCGCGGTTGCTGACACAACAACAACTCGTTCCGATGGTGGATACCATTTTGCACAAATTCTTAGTGGAACCTACACCGTGAAGTTCGTGGCCGATGGTTATGCGATTAAGTACGCAAAGAAGTACATAGTTGTCGCTGGCCAAGCCGCAACTTTGGATGCGCAGCTCACTCCAGCATCAGGTATTTCTGGACGGGCGTTACTTGCTGGTCAGCCGACGGCTCCGATTGTTGGCGCTACTGTTTCTGTGTACTCAGCAACTGGCTCCGGGTTAGCTGCAATCCAGACCGTTCAAACAGATGCAGATGGTAACTACAACTTCGTTGGCTTGTTAGCTGGAAGTTACAAGGTTTACTTCGATAACAGCAACGCCGAAGTTCCTGCCGAATCATTCTGGTACGGCGCTGATGTAAATGCTGCAACATTCAAGGAAGCGGCTGGCATCACTGCCACATTAGGTGCATACGCATCGGGTATCGATCCACAGCCAGTGGCTCCTTGGACGCTGTTTACCGGAAACATCCACGATGGCCAATGGGCTGTTGTGGGCGGATCAGTCTCGCTTGTTTCAGTGAGCTTGATTTCACTTTCGGGCAACTCGGCCCTGACTGGAATTACCGACGATTTAGGTAACTTTGCAATTTACGCACCAGATGGTGCGTACCGAATCAAGGTTGCTGCGCCAGGTTACTTAACCGGATACGTAGATGCCTCAGAAGTGGGCACACCTATCTTGAGCACGTCAGCTGCTAACGCAGCCGTGCTGTTCGTATCTGAGGGAACCCTGTCATTCGATAGTGGTCTAACCAATACCGCGTTATCACTAGATCTGGGCGCAAGCGGCGGCAAGATCTTTGTAACCGTCAAGGATGAACTGGGCCAGGTAGTAACCGATGGTGTTATTACTGCTTACGATAAGACTGGCAAGGTTGTTGCAACCGATGATTCAAGTGTTGGCGGCATATTTACCCTCGCTGGCTTGCGCGGTTACTACCGAGTTAGCTACCAGCAAGATGGTGTATTCGCTGAGACTTTCGTCGGCGACACTAGCTCGCTCAGTGCAGCGGGCACCAAAATAATCACCGTCGCAGATGGCGCAAATATTGCCGCAGCAATCAAGGTTAAGACTTTGCCTAAATTGACAGTAAATATTTATAGCGCTGGAACTACTGCCTATAAGCAGCCAGTAGTTGTTGAGGTTTACACCTTGGCTGATGGCGAGTGGCTACTTGACGCTGGTTTAACCCAGGAGACTTCGGAAGGTGTACGCACTTTCGGTGTTGAGAACTTAAATCAGTACCGAATTCGTCTCGTACCGGTTAACCCGACGCTTGCACCGGTTTGGTTAGGGGCAAATACTTCAGCGCTAACAGTTGCAACTGCTAAGTCAATTTTGATTCCAGCAGCTGGCGCTGTCCCTGCAGTTTCAGGATTGGTCAATGTCAATGCAGCTACCATTTCGGGCGCTGTGAAAGATAGCTTCCAAAATGTAATGCCAGCTGTAACCGTGCAGTTAATTGCTGCAAACGGTGATGTGGTTTCGCAGACATCGACATTAGAAGATGGCACTTACACCTTTATTCAGGTAGTACCAGGAACCTACAACTTCCGATTCGCTGCAGAGCGATTCTCGGACAAAGTTGTTCGCACAGTCGTGATTGCAGCTGGAGCGGCAGCTACCCAAGATGCGGTACTTGATTCCGCATCCGGTATTTCAGGTCGAGTACTTGGCTCAGGTGCATCTCAGACATTACAGATTGCTGGCGTGCGCCAACGTGGCCTAAGTGCAAATCTTGAATCAACACCAGTTGCTGGTGCCACAGTTGGTTTGTATGCGGCTAACGGCTTAGGTTTGACTGCTCTTCGCACTGAAGTCACGGATGAAAACGGTTACTACAACTTCTCTGGTCTAGTTCCAGGTTCATACCGAATCCGAATTGATGGCACAACAGCAACACCGCCAGCAGAGCGTGTTTGGTATGCGGGCCCTGATGCGAACGCAAAGACATTTGCTGACGCAACCACAGTTGAAGCGGTTCGTGGTGAACTTTCAACCGATGTTGATCCAGCACCAATCAAGTTCTGGACTGCATTCGATGGTGTAATTAAGGCTGGTTCGCTACCAATAACTGGCGCAATCGTAACTTTGTCTCCAGTTGCTAATGGAGATTCGTTTGCCGGCCAAACAGATGCAGACGGTTTCATTAGTGTCTATGCCCCAGATGGTGACTACCGCGTAAACATTGCTGCGGCTGGTTACCCAGGCGGCTTCGTAAGCGATACCGAAAGTGGCGTTGTTCTAGATGCGCTTGCAGCGAATGCAACCGTGTTGCGTATTGCTGATGGTGCGGCGGCCTTCACTTCAGGCCTGGATCTTATGGCCGAACCACTAGACCTAGCGTCAATTGGTGGCTCACTTCAGGTGCAGGTACTTGATGGCACAACAGTGTTAACCGAAGGTGTTGTAACGGTTTACAACCGCGCTGGTGAAGTTGTTGCTTACACAGACACTGCAACTAGTGGCGTATTTAGCATCGATGGCCTACGCGGTGAGTACAAGGTGAGCTACGAACTGCCCGGCAGTTATGCACTTACCTTCGTCGGTGGCACCAAGGTAGCCGCGGATCCAAAGACAGCGCTAGTAAAGGTTCGTGACAAGCTCACAACTGCAACAGTAATTAACGCAGTTGCTCTGCCGAAGTTCACAGTCAATGTGAAGTCAGGTAATGCAGCATACGCGCAGCCAGTAACAATCAACGTTTACCAGCTAGACGCAAAGACATGGAAGATTCAGCCAGATCTTGGCGGAACAACCTTCACGGGTAGTTACGTATTTGGTGTGACGCGCGGCGAGAGTTACCGAGTCCAGGTTGTTCCAGATGACTTGAATACCTCAAGTGCTTGGGTTGGAAATGCAAATGCGTTTTCAATCGACACCGCTACAACATACGCAGTTCCATTGACTGGTAACGCGCCAGTGTTGCCATCAGTTAGCTTGCTAAGCGCAGTTCAAGTAACTGTGCCGCTGACTAACAGTCGCCCAGTTGCACTAGAAAATGTTGTTGCGCATCTAGAAGTAACTCAAGGCGGAAAGTTTGTTGAGTTCGATGCACAGCCGCTAGGAACTCTAGAGTCTTTGTCAACAGGCACAGTAGTCGTGAGTCATGTCCCAGCAAGTATGTTCCCAATTCGAGTCACCGGAACCAGCAGTAATTCCGCTGAAGTTTCATGGACTTCTCAGGCAGGCGTACCGACTGGCAATGTGACTTCTGACACGCTTACCTTCAGCGAAATCGCTATCCCAGCAGTTCTAACGGGTTCCATAAAGACTCTTGATGGTGTTGCCATGAGCGATCAAACAGTGACACTTGTTACTGACGAAGGTGACGAATACGCGTCAACCCAAACAGATGATTCAGGAAACTACTCGTTTACTGATCTTCCGCTTGGCGTGCACTTTACGGTTTCAAGTCAGCCAGAATCTGGCTTCCTGGTACCGGTCGGCGATTCTGATTTCACCGGACGAAGTGGCGATAAGTTAGAAATTAACTTCGTGCAGCATTACTCAGTCGTCTTTGGTGGCGTTGTGTTAGATGCAGAAGGTAATCCTCGAGCCAACGCTTTGGTAAATGTTTATCGTTTGAGTGGTTCCAAGTTGGACATCCAAAATGATGACGTCTACAGCCTCTACACCGACTCTGATGGAAACTGGACCTTCGATGGTTCCGAATTCGGCGCTGAAGTTGGCAAGTACGCATTCTTTGCAGATGGTTTGGATTCTGACTTCACACCGGCTTACTTAGGTGATGCTGACTGTGCAAACGCAGAAACTCTGCCAGATCCAAGCACTTCATGTGCGGTTACTACGCCAGATAAAGCGGCCATAGTTGTAACCAGCAAGGATATTCAGTCACTTGAAACGATCACACTGGTACTGGCTGCCGCGGATAAGACCGCGCCAACTGGGGTGAAGATAATCAAGGCGCCATTGGCCACAACTACTGTGACTCCGGTTTGGCAGTGGGCAGGTAACGACAATATCGATGGAGTAGCACTTCGTTCCGAGGTTGTAATTGCATCAGCTGCTTACGGCAAGCCGATGAGTGCTTGGTCTAGTCCGATTGATGGAACTGCCACTAGTTACAGCATGAATGGCGTACGAGGAACTACTTACTGTCTAGCTGTTCGATTAGTTGATAAGTCAGGCAACGCCTCGGCGTTCACCGCGCCGAGCTGTACCACCGTTGCAATGGATGACACTGCAATGAAGCCAGCAAAGGCTGCACTGTGGTCACAGGTTGCGCTAAAGGGCTCATTCCTGGGCAAGGTAACTACTGCCAAGAAGAACTCAAAGAATGCAGTACTTAACATCACTAAGGCTGCGGCAGGTAAGTCACTATGTATTTACTACGTAACCGGCGCTAAGTTTGGTGCGTTTACAGTCACTGTGAATGGCAAGAAGCTTGGTAAGCCAGTTAAGACAGTCGGTAAGGCAGGACAGATCAAGTCAATCTGTTACGTAACTGCAATCAAGGCAACATCCAAGATTGTGATTACAGTGCCTAAGGCAGGCAACGGTGTTCAGATTGATGGTTACGCGATTACTCTCGCAAAGCCAGCAGCGCCAGTGCCACCGGCAGCCGCGTTTAAAAACCAGAAGTAATTAAGGCGACAGGCGGGTTACTTGCCAAGCATCAGCTTGGTTTAGTAACCCGCTTTCGTTTGTGCGGACAAACTTTAACCGGTCGTGTAAGCGCGAACGGCGACCTTGCCAGAACTCGATACTTTTAACGCTAATTAGATACCCACCCCAATGCTCAGGCAAGGGAATTTCGCTACCCTCTGGGTACTGTGCTTCAAGATCTTTCATCTGAGTTTCTAGTTCTAACCTGCCACTGATTGCTCGCGATTGTTCACTTATGTGAGCACCAAGTTGGGACTTATGTGGCCGTGTTTTGAAATATTCGGCAGATTCTTCTCGGCTCACTTTTGTTACAGAACCCGTGACAATGACTTGACGATGCAAAATGTACCAAGGAAAGACAACGCTGACATTTGGATTCTGCTCAAGGTCATGGGCTTTTTGCGACTGGTAGTTAGTGAAGAAAACCAGCCCAGTCGGACTGAGGCTTTTTAATAGAACCGTTCGGGAATGAACTTCACCTGAATCGTCCACGGTCGAAAGCACCATGGCATTGGGTTCTGGAATTGATTGAGTGCCGGCTTCAATCGCATCAGCTAGCCAATTGTTGAATTGCGTTAACGGATTATCCGCTAGTGAATCTTCGGTAAGTTCAAATTTCTCGTAGGAAATTCTCATGTCGGCCAAATTTGGTTCGTTCTGCTCCATAGTAGAAGTTTCCTGCAAAAGATGTCCGAGCACTACTCGAAGCTTTGAATTAGTTTGCTCTGGTCATTTTCTCGCGGGTTTACAGCGCTTTGCACTTTGCCTTTTGGCAGCTTTTCTAGTCGAGCCAGTGCCTCAATTCGTTCTTGTGCGTGATTAACAATTGGCTCTGCATATCCATTTGTTAAACCATCTAAAACAAGCGATGGCTCGTGCACAGCTGGCCCGTCAATGTGTTGAAGTTCTGGGATGTACTTGCGGACGTAATCTCCAGTCGGATCAAACTTGATCGCCTGCCCGGTTGGGTTAAATACGCGGTAGTAAGGAGAAGCATCCGTGCCGCAGCCAGCAGTCCATTGCCAGCCATGACTGTTTGAAGCAACATCAAAATCGGTTAGCCACTGGGCAAAATGTTCGGCTCCAAGTGTCCATTCAAGGTGCAGATCTTTGATTAAGAACGAGGCCACAACCATTCGTACTCGGTTGTGCATCCAACCTGTTGTTCGAAGTTGGCGCATACCAGCGTCAACCAGTGGGTATCCGGTGTTTCCAGTGCTCCAGGCATTGAAGCGTTGTGCGGCTAAATCTCCAGTGTCATAATCCATAGCTTGATATGCCACGTTGTAGTAGCCATTAGCGGTATCAGGCCGATTAAAAAGAACATCTGCATAGAATTCGCGCCAGGCAATTTCTTTACGGAACACTTCATGGCCCGCAGAGTCGTCCAGATCAGCCAACAAAGTACGGGGATGCACTTCACCAAATCGAAGTGCGGTGCTGAGCATCGAAGTCCCATCGATATCGGGGCGATTTCGATTGTCGGCGTAATCTGCCAATGCAGTTTTCTTGAAATATTCCCAACGGGCAAGCGCCGCTGTTTCGCCAGATATGGGCATGGTGTAATTTTCGATTTTAGGCAGGTCGGGGAAGTTATCACTACTGATTCCGGTAGCCCACTTCTGCCCGGAACCAGGGGCCGCAATAGGCGCGCGCCAACCATGCTTGAGCCAGTTTTTGTAGAACGGGGTGTAGACCTTGTAAAAAGTTCCGTCATCTTTAGTAACCCGACCTGGCGCTACCGCATAGGCAGATCCAGTGAAAGTTAACTCTCGACCATCTGCCTCAAGCGATTGCGCTACTTGTGCATCCCGAGCTATGGCATTTGGAGTGTGTAGCTGCGCAACGTGAACATTAGTTGCCCCAATTTGTGCTGCCAAATCTGGAACGATTTTCCTGGCATCGCCAAATCGAATTACCAAGGCGCCACCGAGTGACTCATTGAGACTCTTAAGCGAACTGGCCAAATAATGTTTTTGTACTGGGCTCATGGTCGCCCAGGTTCGTGGCCCAAGTACATAAAGCGCCAAGACATCAGCTGGCTCATCTGCCAGCGACGCAGCGATAGCAGCAGCTAGTGCTGGGTTATCTGCTAAGCGTAAATCGCGGCGAAACCACATAATCTGAGTCATATCTCTACGGTATTGGCATTGCTCTGACTGTGCAGGTCCAGAAGGAAAATGCCAGGATTTGGCCAGATATAAATGTGGCATAACTCGCATTTTGGTTATTTTGGTCAAAAAATTCGGGTAGAAACCCTTATTCCAATGGGGAAAAGCAAATTTTAGCCGCGGCTCGCAGCGTTGGTGGCCAAGTCTTGGCACTCATCTGGGCTAAAATTGACCTACAAGGCTTCATACGAGGCCGATCGCAGGCGGTGCGCCAAATCTCACCAGCTGCCAGCGTTAACGAAATCTTGGTGAGAGTGGGGGACCCACAAGTAAGTGGTCGAAAGACCTTGGGGTGAAGTCAGGAAACTGACCGGTTGCTTCTCCAACCGAATCCGACAGCTCACTTCATCGGCGTTAGGAGAACTGTATGTCCACAAAAGGACGCCGTGCGTCGGCTAATCCGCCATTTCGATTTGTTCGGGTTGTTGCGATCGCAACCACTAGTGCGTTTCTAGCTGTTTCATTGGCTGGAGCCGGGGCAAAAGCTGACCCTTCCGCTTCGCCGACACCAAATCCACACTCGTCAGCGCAGCAGTCAAGTGTGGCAACTTACTTAGAAACTCGCGCAACACAAGTAGCCGCCTCTCGAGCCCGCAGAGTTGTTTCATTAACTAAGTCAATTTCTCTTACCAAACATGCGATTGCACGTGCACATGTAAATGGCGTTAAGGTGATCAAAATTGCCGCTCGTTACAAAGGTGTGCCATATCGCGCTGGTGGAACTACTCCCCGCGGATTCGACTGTTCAGGTTTTACTCAATTCGTTTTCAATAAAATCGGCATCAGCTTGCCGCGCGTTGCACAGGATCAGTTGAAATGGACAACACCAATTTCAGCAAAGAATGCTCGTCCAGGCGATCTAGTTTTCTACATGAGTGGAAACTATGCCTACCATGTGTCAATCTACGCGGGCAATGGCATGATTTGGCATTCACCTCGCACTGGGGAACATGTTGAGAAAGTTAACATCGGCAGCCATAAGGTGAAGTACGGCAAAGTGCCAGCGAGTGTATTGGTCCCTGGTTTGCAGGATCACCTAAGTCAATTAGAGACAGCATTGAAGTTTGTAACTAACGCACCTAAAGTAAAGAAAACAAAGGTTCACAAAACCAATTAATTTCGCTTTCAAGTCCTAGCGACTCGTTGCTGGTTTAACTCTGAATATTCACTAGATTTTCCGTGCTATCTGCCAGACTTATTGACAACATAATTCAGTCCTAGGAGAGCTGATGCGACGGATAAGAGTTGGAAGCTTTTGCATTATTGCGGCAATTTGCGCCGCAATGCTTAGCGCAAATGTGGCGCAATCTGCTGAGTTAGCCCCATTCAATTCGATTTATTCAGCAAACTTGACCGGGTCATTTACCTTGACTGGCAATACAAATCAATCTTGCTCATCTGTGCTGGGTGATAATTCTTCTAGTTGTGCAGATGCACGAAATTTCAATGGACCGCTGAGTGATTTTAATAATGATGTACATGTTATGCGAAACACCGAAATCCCAATGGGAAAAATCGACTCAAAAGCAATTTTCAATTCTTCAGCTAATGAAATTTCAGTGCCAAGTGGATCAACTATAAGTAAGGCGTACCTATTTTGGTTCGGCACGCTTGAGGTTACGAATGATTCGAGTTTTGGAGTAGCTCCAGTAAATGAAGCAGAGCGTGGGACAGTTTTATTTGCTGGGTCTAAGGACGATTGTTCTGGCGCAGCCATTGTTAACTGCGAAGTGGATGGCGCTGTTTCCACCGAGTCGCTGGGCGCGGGACAAGATGGGTTTTATGTTGCTCATGCCGACGTTACTAACAAAATCGCTGCGCAATTTTCGCATTACCGGACCACGAAATCACAGCAAGAATCAGAAATATATTCGGTGGGAAATATTCAAGGCGCACAAGGAATCGGAACAAGCGCCGGCTGGACGCTAATGATTGTTTACGCCAATGCCAATGAAGACCTTCGCCATATTGAAGTGAAATCTGGGTTGGCGTTGGTAGCTCCGCGTTCAGCACATAATTTTGAATTCACAGGTTTTGATTCGCCGCTGGTTGGTGACATAAATTCTGTCGTTGGATTTGCTGGAGTGGACGGTGATGCCGGCACTGTTGGTGACTCATTAACGGTGCGTGCAACATCAGGATCGACCTTGGTATCTAATTTTGTAAACCCAAGTAACAATGTTTTCAATAGTTCAGTTTCTATAGATGGAACCAGAAGCAATTACTTATCTGGGGAAAGTGTTGGACGATCAAAGAACACATTTGGCATTGAGGCAGATCGATTCACCGTTACTAACGCGTTAGGTCACGGGGCAAATTCTGCGCGGCTAACTTTCAATTCAACAGCAGATAGTTTCTATATCGCTGGCATCGCATTTGCTACCCCGCTAGGCAAATCCGAATTGAAAGTAACAAAATATATTTCTGGAGTAACGCAAGCAGACCTTGGCAGCAACACTGAAGTGTCTGCAGGCGATGTGTTGGAATACACGGTCTCGATAGACAATGTCGGAGTAAACACAGCAACAAATGTGAGTCTGCAGGATGATTTTGATTCCGAGCATTTAACAAATGTGCAAACCACTAATGGCAACTGCTCCGTCGTTGGTAATAAGTTAACTTGCGCCAATTTGGGCAACCTCACACCAACCGCTTCGCCTATTACTGTTGCAGTGACTGCTGAAGTGAAGCCGGGAACCGGATCAATAACTAATTTTGCGCTGGCAACATATGGTGGTCATCAGGGCCCATCTACTGCATTCTCGAATGTGGTTACAACCGACTATGCAAAATTATCAACTGATCTGGCATTGGAACTAAATTTTACAAAGCCGTATGTACAGGCTGGCAGTTCAGTGAAATTGCGCTCGCGAATCACAAATTATGGACCGAGCACAGATGATGCACCTAAGTTACAGCTAACAATTCCGGCGGGATTAACTCGAACTTCTAAATTGCCAAATGGTTGTGCACAGGAAGCCCGGATAATTACTTGCACTGCATTGGGCCTGGGTATCGAAACAGGTGAATCATTGTTGCCAGGAAAAAGTGTGCAACTAGACCTGGTTTTCCTAGCTGCCGCTGGTAAATCGAAGTACCGTCTTTATGGCGTAACTCAAACTGGCAACACATCCGTAGATCCAAACCTGTCAAATAATTTTGCCAAAGCGCTTGTGGGCATTAATCATCCGCCAGTGGCGAGAAGAATTTTCATGTCTACCAGCACAGGCGCAAATGCCATTACGCAGTCAATATCTGATTCGATTTCTGACCCAGATTTGGATTCGCTGCAGGTCACACTCGGCGCTATGCCAAGTGGTAAGGGAAGTTTGCGACTAGTTGGTTCGAATCTTTTGTATATTCCAAATGAAACTTATGCCGGAACTTTTACAGTCCAATATTTCTTAAGTGATGGTCGTGGTGCAAAGACAAGTTCAGTTATAACTGTGCAAGTTCTTCCTAGTTCGGTAATTTCTGAGCATAAGTGCCGGGCGTTAGTTCGCACAGGTTGTTAAATTTTGAATCGTTTGGGTTTAGGAAGAGATCAGAAGATTTAGCCAGCAAGATTTTGCCTCGAGAGTTAGTGCTGATGCTGCCAAGCGGACCAAGCGCTTTCGACCATTTCACGTAAAGTAAATCGGCTGGTCCAATCAAGCGTCTGGGCAGCAAGTGTTGCATTTGCAACGAGCGATGCAGGATCTCCTGCGCGTCTTTGGCCCAGTGTCGGCTGGATTTCCCGTCCAGTGACTTCCCGAATGACTTCAATAACTTCAAGCACACTTGTTCCTTGGCCGGTACCTAAGTTGATGGCCTGGAAACTTGGGTTACGGGAAGTAACAAGATTCATTGCAGCAACATGTGCTTCGGCTAAATCTTGTACATGTAAGTAGTCGCGAATACACGAACCATCTGCGGTGGCGTAGTCGGTGCCAAAAACTTTAGGTTCGCGCCCAGCGCTGAGGGCCTGCATCACGATAGGAATTAGATTCAGCGCAAAGGTGTCGCCAAGTTCATCAGATGCTGAGCCAGCCACATTAAAGTAGCGCAATGCAGCAACTTTGAAGTTATCCGAATCGACTAAAGACTTAGCCATCCATTCACCGGCGAGTTTGGTCGCACCGTAGGGATTAATTGGGTTACAGGTGAGAGTTTCAAGAATCGTTTCAGACTCAGCTAAATCTGGTTGTCCGTAAACGGCGGCGCTAGAACTAAAAACTAAATTTTTTACATTGTGCTGCTGCATTGAAAACAATAAGTTTGTGAAGCCACCGACGTTCTCTTCCCAGTAGTAAAGGGGGCGTTCGACGGATTCGCCAACTTGCTTTCGAGCAGCTAAATGTACAACGCCAGAAATTTGATAATCAATAAATGTCTGTTCCACAGCCTTGTGATCTTTTAAGTTGGCGGTAATCAGTGGAACTCCACTGGGTAATTTGGCAGCCACCCCGGTACTTAAATCATCAAGAACTACAACTTCGTGTCCGTGGGCAATTGCAGAACGCACAATATGAGCGCCGATGTAGCCAGCGCCACCAGTGATGAGCCAAGTCATAGTTCTATTGTTGTCGGTTGCAGTGGTCTAAGACCAATCAAGTGACTAGATTTTCCAACTAATCCTGCAGAAATGGGCAGTGGCGACAGCCGGTTTCACAGCAAAATGTCCGTTCTTTTAGTTTGCTAACGGTGAAGACAAATGCCCCATTGCTTGGGTCAACATAGCCCTCAGCACCAGCTAAGACTGCCTGTTCGTGGGCTTCAATGATGGTTTGGAAGTCAGAGCGCTGCGGTGAAAGCCGTGAGGGATGCGGTAACGGAATTTCTGACATCGTAATTCACTCACTTTATTGATCTGTAGGGACATCTCGAACCTACCTGCAGAATTGGAATCCTGCTAGTTGGCAAATTCGAATAAGTACCTGAGTGGCCCCGAGATGATTCGAACATCCGACACACGGTTTAGG
>JBAXKB010000013.1:0-25667 GCA_037137575.1 Actinomycetes bacterium | reverse complement strand
ACAACTTCTTCAGTTACTTCTGCGTCAACTGCCGGTGCATCCACAGGCGCTTCTACCGCAGCAACTTCTGCCTCAGTAACTTCAACCTTTGGCTCAGCCTTTGGCTTGATGGTTGGTACGCGAGGTTCGTTAGCAACTGCTAAAACAGTTGCAGCAAAGTTATCTAGCTTGCTGGTCTTTGATTCGGCCACACGCAGTGTGCCTTCAGCGCCAGGTAGGCCCTTGAACTTCTGCCAGTCACCAGTAATTTTAAGTAGAACAAGTACTGGCTCAGTCGGCTGAGCGCCAACACTTAACCAGTACTGAACGCGCTCTGAGTTAATTTGAATCAGGCTTGGCTCTTCTTTTGGATGGTACAAACCGATTTCTTCGATGGCACGGCCATCGCGAGCGGTGCGTGCGTCTGCAATGACAACACGGTACTGCGGGTTACGAATCTTGCCTAGACGCTTGAGCTTGATCTTTACAGCCACGAAATTTATTTCTCCTGAGTATGGGGTGAATTTCTGTGCGGTTCATGTGGGGCAAGAACTGCGCAACTATTCGGATGAATCCGCCTGAAGTCACTGGTAGAGGGCCGGTGGCTTCGACGGGATTACTTCCGATAGTCTGCCAGATTTCCCGGAAACCACGAAATCAGGGGGTAAGTTACCCAAAAACTAACTTGGACCTAATAAATCTTTAAAAGCACTCGGCAATTCAGTAAGGCCATCAGCTGGCGGGGTATCTGGCAACCCTGCGTCCTGCGCCGCACGCTTTGCGGGGTTACCGGAACGCTTTGCGCCCTTGCCAGGCTTGCCCTTTTTGCTTGGCGCTGGCCTGCCACCAAGTCCTGCCATGGCCGGCATTGGCGGCATCCCAGGGATGGAACCACCTTTTGCCATCTGCTTCATCATCTTCTGCGCCTGGCTAAAGCGCTCGATTAGTCCATTAACATCGCTGACCTGCATTCCAGAGCCACGAGCAATTCGGGCTCGCCTCGAGCCATTCAAAATCTTTGGATCATCTCGCTCGGCCGGGGTCATGGATGAAATAATTGCGGTGACTCGATCGATTTCACGGTCGTCTATGTTTTCGATCTGCTTTTTCATCTCGCCCATGCCAGGCATCATGCCCATGATTTTTGACATCGAGCCAAGTTTTTTCATTTGCTTCATTTGTTCCATGAAGTCACCAAGCGTGAAGTTATCACCAGACTGCAACTTGGCTGCCATTTTTGCAGTTTGATCTTCATCAAAAGTTGCTTCAGCTTGTTCGATCAGAGAAAGAACATCGCCCATGTCCAAAATACGCGACGCCATACGATCTGGATGGAAGATCTCAAAATCAGTTAACTTTTCACCCGTTGAGGCGTACATTATTGGTCGGCCGGTCACCGTTGCCACTGAAAGTGCGGCGCCACCACGAGCATCGCCATCAAGTTTTGTTAATACAACTGCATCGATACCAATTTGCTCGGCAAAAGTTTGCGCAGTGTTTACAGCATCTTGGCCAGTCATTGCATCAATCACTAGCAACGTTTCTGTTGGCTGCGCTTCATCGCGAACTCTTGCTAGCTGCGCCATCAATTCACTATCAATACTCAAACGGCCTGCGGTATCGACAATGACTACGTCGTGAAGTTTCTGTTTGGCAAAAGCTATACCTTCGCGGGTAACCAGAACTGGGTCACCAATACCGTTACCTGGCTCAGGAGCAAAAACAACAGTGTTGGCTTGCTGCCCAACAATCTTTAATTGATCAACTGCATTAGGGCGCTGCAAGTCGGCTGCAATCAAGATTGGCTGATGACCTTGACTACGCAAATGCATAGCCAACTTGCCAGCAAGTGTGGTTTTACCTGCACCTTGCAAACCTGCAAGCAAAATTACAGTTGGCGGTGTTTTCGCTAAGCGCAGGCGACGTGTCTGCCCGCCAAGAATTGCAACTAGCTCTTCATTGACGATTTTTACAATTTGTTGCGCTGGATTTAGCGCACCCGATACTTCAGCGCCTAATGCGCGCTCTTTAACTTTGGCGCAAAATGGACGAACAACTGCCAACGCAACGTCGGCATCTAGAAGTGCAATTCGGATTTCGCGAACTGTTTCGTCGATGTCGCCTTCAGTTAATCGACCCTTGCCACGAATCTGCTTAAACGTCGCGGCTAAGCGATCAGACAACGAGGCGAACATGGGTTAAGTCTATCTAGCGCCCGGTCGGCGTGACTTCGGCTGTTAACTATTCAGTCGCGTTATTCAGATCAAGAGCCTGCAAAATTGAGGCGCTCACCTGGGCCGTTCGTTCTGGTGCTAAGTGCGCACCGCCTGTTGATTTATCAATCACATAGAAGACATCCACTGCTTCCGAACCAAGCGTGGCAACGCGCGTCGCAATAATGTCGACATCCACAGCAGATATCGCCTGCGCCACAATACGAAGTAACCCTGGGAAATCATGAGCTCGCAATTCAAGCACGGTTGCACGCACCGAAACGTCGTCAAGTACTAGAACTTTTGCCGGTGGGTACGTGAACCCAATGCCAAACATGTCTTCGCGACGACGCACAAGTCTGGCTGAAATATCTAGCTCACCTGACAAAATTAATCTCAAATCACGCGCAATCACTTGGGTGTCTGGCATATCTCCATACTGTGGAGTTACCCCCCACACGCTGACCGCGCGCTCGCCGACTGTTTGCGTGGTTGCCGTGCGAACACTCAAGCGATGTAACGCCAGCACACCAGCACACGCCGCTAACAATCCGGTGGCATCTGGTGCTGAAATAGTTATGGTGGGCAAACTCGATATCGGATCAAGTACGACTTCAATGTCGCCATCAGCGCCTACTTCGAGGCTCTTGGGATCAAGTTCTGGCAGCGGTGGCACATCATCGCCGCGCAACACAGCATGAACCCGAGACACTAAATCTGAAACGAGCGACAGACGCCACTCTGAAGAAACTGCTGGACCTGTTGCACGTGAATCCGCTTCAGAAAGTGCATGCAACATTTCAAGAAAATCATGGTCCTGCACAATGCCAGCAACAAAGTTAACCGTGGCTTCATCTTCAGGATCGCGCTTGGTTGCAACATCAGGTAGCAACAAATGATGTTGAACCATGTTCACTAAAACTTCTGTGTCTTTTTCATTGAACCCTAACCGCTGGGCAATGGCGGGCATTAACTCAACGCCTACTTCGGTGTGATCGCGGTCGTAGCACTTGCCGATGTCATGGAACAGCGCACCAACTAGAAGTAGGTCTGGGCGCGCAACCCGACGAGTCATGGTCGATACATTGATTGCGGTCTCAACCAAATGTCGGTCAACCGTAAAAGTATGTAGCGGATTGTGCTGAGGAGCTGCCCGCACAATTGCCCACTCAGGAACTAACTTGCTGAAGATTTCAAATTGATCCAATGCTTCCCAAACCGGCAATGCGAGTCGACCGGCTCCAATAAGTGAGACAAATGCTTCCCGAGCCTCACGTGGCCAAGGCTGCGGCATTTTCATTGATTGCGTCGCCAATATTTTCACCGTGTCTGGATGTAGTCGTAGCCCGTGTTGCGCGGCAGCGGCAGCGGCGCGTAAAACTAAAACTGGATCTGCACTTGGTTGCGCAGATTCCGAAAGCACTACTTCCCCATCACGAACGATAACGCCAGCGGCTAAAGGCGTATCATCAGAAATGGCTGACCCGATTACTTTTCTGCGCAGAATTCCTTTCCTAGCGGTCACACCTTGATGCTTAACGCGATGCCAGGTTAATTCTGAGATGTAACTTATGGTCCGACTAGCACTTGAAACCGCTCTTAACAATGCGTCGTCAGATTCAATGCCCAATAACTGTGCAACAGCCTGCTGCTCCTGCAAGGCAAGCCGGTCGCTGGGTCGATGAGTTACTAGGTGCAAGGCATCACGAACATCAAGTAAAAAATTGTGCGCTGCCGCTAATCCAGTCTGATCAACTTCGGCAATACCCGTAGCTGCAATACCGCGCAAGATTCCGATGTCACGAAGGCCGCCAAAGGATTCTTTTAAATCGGGCTCTAACAGATGCGCAAGTTCGCCACTTCGACTGATGCGATCTTGCACGTAACTACGCAGTTCAGGCAGGCGTTTTTCGCCCATGGCACGCCAATCGGCCAGGACCTGCGCCTTTAGCTGTTCGCGCAACGAGTCATCGCCGAAAACTGTGCGCGCATCTAAGAGCCCCAGGGCAACCTTAAGATCATCAGCGGCCATAGTTCTTGCTTGGGCAACTGTACGAACCGAATGATCTAACTTGATACCTTCATCCCAAATCGGGTACCACAATTTATCGGCAACCACTGTAATTAGATTTGCATTTGTCGAAGGTGGAACCAGTAAAAGTAAATCTAAGTCGCTACCTGGCGAGAGCTCTCCTCGGCCATAACCGCCTACTGCGACTAACGCGCCGTTTAACTGATCAACTCCGGCAGCTCGGGCGAGTTCGATAACCCAGTCATCGGTCAGAGCCAACAATTCAGCACGACAGGCTGCGCTTGGTCGAGTAATTTGTGCTAAAAATTCGCTTCGTGTTTTTGTGAACTCGCCCATGCTGACTCCTTCCTATTACCTTTTGCTAATAGAACAGGTGGCACTCGTGACATCTACTGTCGCGAGTGCCACCTGTAATTACTTAAAGCGCTTCGCTACCTTTTTCGCCGGTACGAACACGGACAACAGAATCAACTGGGACAACCCAGACTTTTCCATCACCAATGCGACCAGTATTAGCAGCATCGACAATTGTTGTAACTACTGAATCTGCATCCGCATCATCAACAAGAACTTCGATACGAACCTTGGGCACTAAATCCACGGTGTATTCAGCACCACGGTACACCTCAGTGTGGCCACGTTGGCGACCATATCCTGAAGCTTCGGAAACTGTCATGCCATGAATGCCACGGGCTTCCAGCGCCACCTTGATATCTTCTAACTTAAATGGCTTAACAATCGCTGTGATTAGCTTCATGTTTATGCCCCTTCCTTGGCTGAGCCTGACAAAACAGAACCGAAGCCACCTGCGCCACGGTTTTCAAATTCGTAACCTGATTCGGCGTGTTCGGTTAAGTCGATGCCTTCGATTTCAGCGTCGCGAGCAACACGGAACCCGATGGTCTTCTCAATAGCGATGCCGAGAATCAAAGCCACAATGAACGAGTACAAGAACACGGTTCCAGCACTAATCGCTTGCGAACGAAGTCCAGCAAATCCACCACCATAGAAAACGCCTTCCCAAGCAAGTGAGTTAACCGTTGATGTGCTGAAGAAGCCGATGAACAGGCAGCCGACGATACCGCCAACTAGGTGAACACCAACAACGTCCAAACTGTCGTCGAAGCCGAACTTGTACTTTAAGCCAACTGCAAGTGCGCAGATTGCGCCAGCAAGTAGGCCAAGAATTACTGAAGCCCATGGTGTGATGAAGGCACATGCTGGAGTGATTGCCACAAGACCAGCTACTGCGCCAGAAGCCGCGCCCAAACTTGTTGGATGTCCGTCTCGAATCTTTTCAACGACTAGCCAGCCAAGAAGCGCCGCTGAGGCAGCAACCTGGGTGTTTATGAAAGCAAGACCAGCAATGCCGTTCGCACCAAGTGATGATCCAGCATTGAATCCGAACCAACCGAACCAAAGTAGACCAGCGCCAAGAAGCACCAAGGGCACATTGTGTGGACGCATTGGGTCTTTACGCCAACCAACGCGCTTACCAAGCACGATTGCCAACGCAAGTGCCGCAGCGCCAGCGTTGATATGAACAGCAGTTCCACCAGCGAAGTCCTCAACACCCTTACCGTTAAGGATGCCTGCACCTGACGCTAACCAACCCGCGCCGATGATGCTGTCGTCTTTTAACTTGGTACCAAAATCGAAGACCCAGTGCGCAACCGGGAAGTAAACAACGCTTACCCAAATCGTTACAAAGATTCCCCATGAAACAAACTTGGTGCGATCTGCGATTGCGCCACTGATAAGCGCTGGTGTAATCACTGCGAACATCAACTGGAAGGCAGCAAAAACCAAAACTGGAATTGAGTAGTACCCACCATTATTTAGCTGAGCAGAAATTCCGTTGCTCAAACTAGAAAGATCGAACGCGCCAAAATACTGGCTCGTGCTTGTGTCATTTCCAAATGCAACTGCGAAACCGTAGATGACCCAAAGGACGCTTACGATTCCGATTGTTACGAATGACATCATCATCATGTTTAGAGTGCTCTTGGCTCGTGTCATGCCGCCGTAGAAGAACGCCAAACCTGGCGTCATCAACAGTACGAGGGCGGTCGACGCGAGTACCCAAGCGGTATCTCCGCTGAATGCAGTGTTGCCCGTGATCCAGTCACCAGCACTCACACTTAAAGGTATGTTCATTAGTCCTCCACTAATGTGCTTAGCAACTCTTCCATTGTGGGTACAGTGCTAAGAAACGAATACAACTACGACAGCAGTGTCGATACCCCTATCTTCTTTGGGGCATGTTGCGTGGAGTAACCAGAAATGTTTCTCGTTTGTTACGAACTATTACGCTTTGTTAATTTGTTTCACTTCAAAAACTTGTGGGACCACAAAACAGACCCAAGTAAAACTAGATTGCCTCTGAGCCGGTTTCGCCCGTACGAACTCGTGTTACCGATTCAACTGGGACAACCCAAACTTTTCCATCGCCAATTTTTCCGGTATTTGCGGCATTAACAATCGCGGTTACTACTTCGTCTACGCGATCATCATCGGCTAATACTTCAAGGCGAACTTTAGGAACTAGATCTACGGTGTATTCAGCACCGCGATAAACCTCAACATGTCCACGCTGTCTGCCGTACCCGGAAGCTTCAGAAACAGTCATGCCAAGAACTTCAATTGCGTTAAGGGCTTCCTTAACTTCCTCCAGCTTGAATGGCTTAATAATTGCGGTTACTAGTTTCATTTCCATACTCCCTTATGAGTGTCCCGAGAAGGTAGAGCCAACAGCCCCGCCTCCGCCGCGTCCGTCAAATTCATAACCGGTCTCTGCGTGCTCAGTTAAGTCAACACCTTCGATTTCATCATCTCGTGAGATGCGCATTCCGATTGTCATATCCAAGAACTTGCCTATGGCGAAGGTAACCACGAAGGAATAAACGATAACAGCGACCACTGCTAATGCTTGAATACTTAACAACTGGGTGCCACCGCCGTAAAACAGTCCATCTTTGCCAGCAGAATTGACCGCCTTGGTACCGAAAAACCCAATGGCCAGAGTTCCGATGATGCCGCCGACACCATGTAGACCAACAACATCGAGGCTGTCGTCGTAACCCAACCGATATTTGAGTCCAATAGCCAGCGAACAAATTACACCAGCAAGTAGGCCAACAATTGCCGCACCCATTGGCGAGACAAAAGCACAAGATGGCGTGATTGCCACAAGCCCTGCTACCGCGCCAGATGCCGCGCCCAAACTCGTTGGATGCCCGTCCCGAACTCGTTCCACGACAAGCCAGCCCATCAAAGCAACCGCTCCAGCAATCTGCGTATTCATAAACGCAAGTGCAGCGAGATGATTAGCTCCGAGCGCTGAACCGGCATTGAAACCAAACCAACCAAACCACAAAAGTCCAGCACCAATTAGTACCAATGGCACATTATGTGGACGCATCGGGTCTTTACGCCAACCAACACGCTTACCTAGAACTACAGCCATTGCTAAACCTGCAATACCTGAATTAATTTCAACAACGGTTCCACCCGCAAAATCTTGAAGCCCACGTGCAGCTAGCCAACCCGCTCCAGCTCCCTTTGCATCGCCGAAATCAAATGACCAGTGTGCAATCGGGAAGTAAACAAGCGTTACCCATAACCCTGCGAACAAACACCAAGAAATGAATTTGGTCCGATCGGCGATAGATCCGCTGATAAGAGCAGTGGTGATGATCGCGAAAGTTAATTGGAAGGCTGCAAACGCAAGAACTGGAATTGCATACGGAGAAGTTCCATTTACCAACGGCAGTGCACTTTCATTGGCGCCCAAGTCCGAGAATGAAATCGGACCGATAAAACTTCCACCATGACCAAATGAAATTGAATAACCAAAAATCACCCAAAGTAAAGTGACTATGCCCATCGTGGCAAATGACATCATCATCATGTTGAGCGTGCTCTTGGCGCGTGTCATGCCGCCGTATAGGAATGCTAGACCTGGCGTCATTAGTAAAACCATGGCTGCTGCCACTAGCACCCAAGCGGTGTCTCCAGCACTAATTTGGTTGGTCATTAACTCGGCCCTTCGAACACTACAAATCCATTAAACATAGCGATAGCGAGCGCTAGGCTCGCATTATCTGCTCTAACTTTAGCGGATGTTGCAAATGTGTCGGCGCAAATATCTACTATTAAGTAAGAAATCTACCAACCCGATCTGGGCTCAGAATAAGGATTGTTATGGCTAAACCTGTCAGCGCACCACAGAAGGAACTATTCCTGTTTAAGCCAGCGGGTCGCGCAGTTCTGCTGGTGTTGGCAATTTTGTCCGCTGGGTACTTTCTAGGGCCGTTCATCGGTAGTGCACGTCGCGCGGTTAAAACGGGGGCTTACCTATTCACCCTAACTTTGGGCATTGGGGTCATTACGCATTTTCATATGGGGATGCAAGGAGTACTAACGTTTGGCGGGACGGTAACTGTGCTTTCGCTTTTCACCAAACAAATAGTTCCGCCAGCTATCGAGACTTCCGTTGAACATCAGTTAAACACTGACGTGAATCCGGACACAAAATTCTCGTTACCCAATGCTGATGCAAGCGGCAATGCAGTTACCTATTTTTTCAAGGCAAAGGCCCAAGTTGATGCTTTGCAGAAAGCACAAGTCGCTCGCCGCGATGCACTGGCAGTGTTTAATTCAGATGTGCAAGATTTCCGAGCGAGATTTCCTGCTTTAGTTCTTGGCGATGACCCAGACGCAGAGGTTACTATTTTCAATGCTGAAAACTGCGATCTATTTGAACCGCGCAAGGGTCCAACTGTGACTCAGCGTGAAACAAAGTCTGGCGCGCGCCCATTTGTGGGCACAAGAGTGGGGCCGCTATTTGTAGGCGGCTCTGGCGGGTCAACAAGTCACTCCACTTCAATCAGCACCCCCGCAGAGGACATCGTGCAAGTGGTGGATTCGGGCAATTTAGTAGTAACTTCCCGAACTGCTTCATTTGTCGGCAGTAAGTACACGCGACATAGCGACTTTAAAACACTAATTTCTGTTAACGGCGAAGATTCACGCATGACTTTTGCCGATAGTAAAAGAACCACAATCTGGGGAATTTCATTTAGCAATCGAGTGGATATGTGGATCGTCAACGCGATAGTCGGCGCTGCTGACGATCTGAGCGATCGACGCCTGGACACTTCAGATAAAGCCACTTTGCAGGAAATTACCCACGCCTTAACTAAAGCCGCAGATGAAACCCAGAAAATGTTAAAAGATTTTTATCTAGCCGCATACGCACAATTTGATGCCGCCAATAAACAGCTGCGCGAATATCATCGAGTCTTTCCAAAGCAAGTAAGTGATCCCGAAACCGGCCAAAAGCCAGCCCTGCTAGAAGAGTTACCTGCCAGTAGCGAACCAACAACTTAAGCCAGTAAGCCAGCAACAAATTCTGCTGGGTTAAAGACGGCTAGGTCATCAGCACTTTCGCCAAGTCCAACTAATTTCACTGGCACACCCAGCTCTTGCTGAACTGCTACCACAATGCCACCTTTTGCGGTGCCATCGAGTTTGGAAAGAACTACGCCAGTTACTGGAACTACTTCGCTGAATACTTTGGCCTGAGTTAAACCGTTTTGGCCAGTGGTTGCATCAATAACCAATAGGACTTCGTCGATTGGCCCACGCTTACTGGCCACCCGGAAGACTTTGCCAAGCTCATCCATCAGTCCTTGTTTGGTGTGCAATCGCCCTGCAGTATCGATTAACACGACATCAACCTCTTGGTCGTAACCTGCAGCCACTGCTTCAAATGCAACTGCGGCAGGATCGCTACCTTCATTACCTCTAATGACTACGGCGCCAACACGATCACCCCAAGTAACCAACTGATCGGCAGCTGCTGCGCGAAACGTATCGGCGGCGCCGAGCAAAACTTCTTTATCTTGACCGATAAGTAATTTCGCAATCTTGCCTGTTGTTGTGGTTTTACCAGTCCCATTTACCCCAACTGTTAACACAACAGCCGGCGAATCTTGATGGCGTGTGGTTTTAAGGGTGCGATCTAATCCCCCATCAACAATTCGGGTCAGTTCTGCGCGAGCAAGTTCAAATAACGCATCTGCATCTGTAACTGATTGGCTACGGACTTTACTTTTTAGCGTGGCAACAATTTCACTAGCAGCGCGAACTCCCATATCGGCCATGATCAAAGTATCTTCTAGGTCTTGCCATGCATCATCGTCTAACTTCTCTCGGGCAAAAAGTGAGCGAAATGCGCTGGTAAGCGAACCTTGTGATTTCCCAAAACCTTTTTGCTGCGCAACAGGGAGTGGTTCTATTTCTGGAGTGCCAACTTGAGCAGCAGTTACTTGCAGATCCGAGACATTCGAGCCAGGGATTTGCAAATTTCGCGCTTTAGTGGGCTGCGCGATTGTCGTCGCAGTTTGCTTTGCCGGTGCCTCAAGGTCGCCAGCGACGCCCTTTGAACTCTTGCGCACCAAAACGAAAATTACTAATACAACAAAAAGTGTTGCCGCAATAATGCCCGCAATTGCGCTGGTTTTCATATTTGGTGTCCTCGCTCAGGCGGTTTTGTAATTTAAGACTAAGACTGAGCGACTAAATCAGAGTCGTCAGGCTGTTCCTCGCGAGTAATTCGCTGGCTAATCACATGGGTCACACCATCGCCACGCATCGAAACACCATAAAGTGCATCAGCAATCTCCATCGTGTGCTTCTGGTGCGTAATGATGATTAACTGCGAACTTGATTTTAGATCAGCCAAAATGTTCAGCAACCGAAGCATGTTCACTTCGTCGAGCGCAGCTTCAACTTCGTCGAGGATGTAGAACGGACTTGGCCTGGCCTTAAACAGTGCAACCAAGAAGGCAACTGCAGTTAGCGACTGCTCGCCACCAGAAAGTAATGACAATCGGCGGAAGTTTTTGCCGGGTGGGCGCGCTTCAATTTCGACACCTGAATTAAGTAGGTCGTTAGGATCTGTGAGGCGCATGCGCGCTTCGCCATCTGGGAACAATCCAGCAAACACCTTATTGAATTCTTTTTCAGTATCAGCAAAGGCTTGGGCGAATACAGTTTGCACTCGTTCATCAACATCTTTTATAACTGTTAGCAAGTCGTTGCGTGAGCGGCGTAAATCTTCAAGTTGCTCACCGAGGAACTTATGGCGCTCTTCAAGAGCCGAGAACTCTTCAAGTGCTAGTGGATTAACTTTGCCGAGTAAAGCAAGTGAGCGTTCAGCCGCTGCCAAACGAGATTCCTGCTGGCTGCGCACATATGGGTATGGCTGTGGATCTTCTTCCACAACTTCATCCCCCGGCGCTGGTGGACTTGGTGGAACCATAACAGTTGGACCATATTCACCAAGTAGATCGTCCGGCGAAACACCATATTCCTCGATTGATTTGTTTTCAAGACCTTCAATACGCAAACGCTGTTCTGCGCGTGCAACTTCATCGCGATGAACTGTGTCGGTTAGAACTTCAAGATCGGCGCTCAATTCGCGAATTCGATCACGAATAGTGCGGACTTCAGTTTCTTGTTCGGTCTTGCTGGTGGCGGCTTTTTCACGTTCGCGCTGCGCCATGTCAATTGAGTTACCTAAAACTGCGAGTGCGCTTTCGGTTGCAACTACAACGGCGCCGGCAATGTGCGCTTGGCGCTTGCGCTGCTCTCGAAGTTCAATTGCGCGTGCGCGAGTAGTGCGTTCTATGTGAGCCGCGTGTTCTAACTGCTCAATTTGAGTCGTAAGTGCTGACAAGCGCTCTTCGCCAGTGCGAACAGCTAGTCGAGCGTCGAGTTCAACTTGGCGAACAGAATCAACAACAGTCACAAGCGAATCGCGATGTGCTTCGTCAAGTGCCCGCTCGTCGGTTGGTTCGTTCTGAGCTGCCGTTAGTCGAGCTTGTAATTCGTTAACTACGCGCAAATCATCTTCACGAGCTTTGGCCGCTGAGTCACGAGCAGAAGATAAACGATCGGCTTCCCCAGTTGCGCTTCGAACTACTGACTGCAAACTTCCAAGCTGTTCGGCAATTGCAGCCATGTTCGCATCGGATTCATGAAGACGGTCTAACGCATACCCAACAACCACAATCGCATCGGCTTGTATTTGAGTTGCCGTCGCCACATTGAACTTTGCTCGGTCAACTGAATGAGCGGCGTTCTCAAGTCGAATACGCGCTTCATCTACTGCAGCCTGCAATTCAATTAATGACTGCGAGCCGTGCGTACCACCCTGAACTATTCCACGGCCAAATAAATCACCGGTGCGAGTAACTGCGCTTAACTGCGGATTGGTTTGAGTTAACGCAACAGCTTGTTCGTGGCTATCGACTGCTACCACTCGAGCCAGTAATGCAGAAAGTGTCTGACGTAATTGGTCGTCACACGAAACCAAATCAATTGCATAGCGCTGACCTGGCGCCAAAGTTGGCCATGGCGCGTTATCCGTTGCCCCTTGTCCAACTACAACGAGTGTTGCGCGACCGGCTTCATCGCGGTGCAACATGCGCACTGCTTGATCTGCCGCTTCTGGTGATGAGACAGCAATCGCATCTGCAGCTGTGCCAAGCGCTGTTGAGATTGCCGCTTCCCAGCCAGATTCAATCTGCATGAGCGCCGCGACCGAACCAAGAATGCCTGACATTGAATCGCTGGCGGCGAGCACCGCAGCCCCGCCATCGCGACGAGTCATACCTTGCTCTAGAGCTTCTAGTCGCGCAGTTGCCGCTGTGCGCTCTTTCTCAGCGTCTAGTTCTTGAGTGCGAGCCTCTTGCAATGCTTGTTCGGCATTGGTTAGTGCATTTTGGGCTAGTTCGTAACTGTCATCTAGATTTACTTCGCCTTCATCAAGGCCAGCAACCCGACCTTCAATGGCAGCAAACTCTTGGGCAGCTTCGTTAGCTTGCGCCCGCGCAATAGCTAAGCGTTCAGCTAACCGTTCAATTTCAGAAGTACGAGTTTCCACTCGAGAGCTTGCTGCAGAAACCTGACCAGCCAAACGAGCTAAACCTTCGCGGCGATCGGCCAATGTCCGAGCTGTTTCTTGCAGGCGGGCTTCTTCAGACGACAAGGCCGCTTCAGCGGAAACGCGCTCGTTAATGGAAGCAGTTAAAGCAACACGATCGGCATCGACTTTGGCACCAAGAGTTTCATGCGCTATGCGTACTTGACCAGCCTCACGATCGATATCCTCAGGATCGCGACCTGGGGTTACTTCTTCTTCTTGACTCTGGCCCAGACGTACACGCTCGCGAGCAAGAGCAAGAGTTGAACGAAGTCGCTCTTGCAGTGCGCCAAGTTGATAGAAAGTATGCGAGGCCTGCTCCACCAGTGGATTTGCCTGCGTAATTTCGGCATCCAAAATAGCTTCACGAGCTTTGGCGGCTGTTAGTTCACTTTCAACTTCACTTCGCTTTTCCCGCATAGCAGTTTCGTCAGCAATTTCAGCATTTAGTGCTTCGCGTAATTGGCTTAAATCATCGGCAAGCAAACGTAAGCGAGAATCACGCACATCAGACTGAATCACATTGGCGCGACGAGCTACTTCAGCCTGACGGCCAAGTGGCTTTAGTTGGCGTCGAAGTTCGTTAGTAAGGTCTTCCAATCGAGTCAGGTTGCCATCCATCGCAGCAAGCTTGCGCAAAGCTTTTTCTTTACGCTTGCGATGTTTCAAAACACCGGCTGCTTCTTCGATGTAGCCACGATGTTGTTCTGGCGTGCCAAGCAAAATTTCCCGAAGACGGTTCTGCCCGACGATAACGTGCATTTCACGGCCAATGCCTGAGTCGCTAAGAAGTTCCTGAATGTCTAGAAGTCGACAAGCCGAACCGTTAATCGCATATTCCGAACCACCGTTACGGAACATGGTTCGGGAAATAGTTACTTCGGTGTAGTCAATTGGCAATGCGCCATCGGTGTTATCGATTGTTAGTAAAACTTCAGCGCGGCCAAGTGGAGCGCGACCCTTTGAGCCAGAGAAGATAACATCTTCCATTTTGCCGCCACGAAGAGTTTTTGCACCCTGTTCGCCCATTACCCAGGCAATGGCGTCTACAACGTTGGATTTACCTGATCCATTTGGCCCAACAACTGCGGTAATCCCTGTCTCAAAATTAAGCGTCGTCGACGAAGCAAACGACTTAAAGCCGCGAATGGTCAGACTCTTGAGATACACGCAGGTCTTCCTGATTAGGCCAGCGGGGAATCTAGCGATGTGCGGTTTTCAGTTTACTGTGTTCACTTGGCCGACTCTAGTAACGGCAGGCACTTAACGCGCTGTGGATAAGTTCTGGCAAGTTGGGCAACGAAAGGACGACCGGTTCATAAAGTGCTCCCGAACCAGAGGGGTTCCGCATCGATTGCAAGGCTCGCCTTCGCGCCCATAGGCATTTAAATCGCGGGAGAAGTAGCCACTTTCCCCATTTACGTTCACATAGAGCGCATCAAATGAGGTGCCGCCAACAGCGAGGGCCTGGCGCATAACCTGTGTTGCCTGCGTCAATAAGTCATCAATCTTGCTACTGCTCAAGGAATTTGCCGGTGTTGCCCAATGCACTTTCGCTAGCCAGAGTGCCTCATCCGCGTAAATGTTGCCAATTCCACTGATTGCCGTTTGATCGAGCAATACGCGTTTTATTTGAGTTTGCTTTCCCTTTATTAACTCAATAGTTCCTTGTCGATTCCAAAGAGGATCAAGCGGATCTTGGGCGATGTGCACTGCGCATTCGGGAACCACAATTTGATTTGCATCTTGAGTCAACTCTTCAACTTTCATCCAGCCAAAAGTACGCTGATCTACAAAGTGCATTGCGTATTCGGCTGCACTGAAAGTTGCGCGAACTCGTAAATGCTTTTCGGGTTGCGAATCAAGTGGTTGGATTAAAACTTGGCCACTCATTCCGAGATGAGTAACTAAAGCTTCGTCGTTATCCAATACCAGCCACATGAATTTGCCACGACGTTTTGTGTCAACGACTGTCCGATTTTTTAGCCGAGCGGAAAATTCGGGCGGACCACCAGGTTGCCTGCGTACTGCCCGCGGATGATGCACTGTGATTTTGGAAATCTTTTTACCAACAACGTAGTCATGGATTCCTTGCCGAACCACTTCTACTTCAGGCAACTCAGGCATGTCAATAATTTAGTGGGGTTAGCGCTTCTTGTCGTATTCAGCTAATAATTCTGTGTAGGCACTTGATGCTGCGATTTGTTCAGCTTCTTTTTTATTGGAACCTGTGCCGTGCCCGTATAAGCGCTCACCCAAAACCACCTGCGCATAGAACTCTTTTGCATGATCGGGGCCTTGCTCCGTTATTGAGTAGGTGGGAACGCCAACACCAAGCTCGGCAGTTAATTCCTGGAGTGAGGTTTTCCAATCCAAACCGGCGCCTAAGGCTTGGGCTTCAACTAAAAGTTCTTGGAAATGACTTAAGACAAATGTGCGCGCGGAGTCCAAGCCGGCGCCGAGATAAATTGCGCCAATTACCGCTTCAAGAGTGTCGGCCAAGATTGATGATTTGTCTCGTCCACCAGTAGCTTCTTCACCTTTACCTAAACGCAGATTGTCGCCAAGATGCAGCGCGCGCGCAACCGATGCCAACGCGCGAGCATTAACCACTGCAGAACGCATTTTGGCTAATTGCCCTTCAGGCAAATCTGGATGTGCTCGGTAGATGTTGTCGGTGATGACAATGCCCAGAACTGAATCGCCTAGAAATTCAAGACGCTCGTTTGTTGGAATCCCACCAGATTCGTATGCAAATGATCGATGGGTAAGAGCTAGCTCTATCAGCTGATCATCAATAGACAAACCCAGCCGAGCGAATAGTTCGCTATACGACTGAGACATGAGATTAAACGCTAAGGACCTGTCGCTTGTCGTATGTTCCACAAGTCGTGCACACAGTGTGCTGCAACTTTGGTGCACGGCAACGATCACAGGTAGCAAGATTTGCTGCTGTGGTCTTCCATGCAGAACGACGGTGACGGGTGTTGCTGCGTGAAGTCTTTCGCTTTGGAACGGCCACTTTATGCCTTCCTTTTCTTTCTCATTGGGCGTATGCCCGTCTAATCTTGGTTTCTAGGCTCCAGTTTAGTCAAATCGACCAAGGCTGACCACCGCGGATCGACTAAATCATGTTCGTGCTCTGGCTGCTCGTTTAGATTCTGACCACACTCAACGCAAAGTCCCAAACAGTCTGTATTACATAGGGGTTGCACGGGTAATGCCAGCACAACGGCGTCCCGAAGTAGCGATTCTAGGTCAAGTAAATCGTCCTGAAGTTTAGGCAAATCTTCCTCAGTGAAGCCTGCTTCGATTTCCCGGCCACGAGAATCAGTATCGGGATATTCATAAAGCTCTTGCAGATCAACCTCAAGGTCGTAAGACAAAGGTTCGAGGCACCTCGAGCACTCACCTGTCACAGTTACCAGCGCAGTGCCAGTTACGAGCACACCTTCCATCACCGACTCAAGGCGTAAATCAAACTCAACTTCTGAGCCTTGGGAAACATTCAAAACACCGATGCCCAAATCTTCAGCGAGATTTACTGTGAATGATTTTGTTTTCATGGCACCAGCCCGGCGACCAAGATCACGCACGTCTAATACCAATGGAGCATTTGCATCAAGATTTGTCATGTTGAACCTAAGCCTTGGCCGTGAATTTTTTATTTAGTGCATTTTGTACTACCTGCGGAACTAGGCCGGAGACATCGCCATCAAATTTGGCAACTTCTTTAATCAAACTTGATGATAAGAAACTGAACTCGGGGTTCGTTGCAACAAAGAAAGTATCTACGCCCAGTGTTGAGTTCATTTGTGCCATTTGCAATTCGTAATCAAAATCGGAAACAGCTCGTAATCCTTTTACGATGGCTCTGATATCGTGCTCGGAGCAGTAATCGGCAAGTAACCCGTGGAATGTGTCAACCACAATATTGGAATGTTTTGCCGTACATTCACGCAACAAATCTACGCGTTCTTCTATAGAGAACAAGCCTGACTTGGTGTCATTTATCAACACCGCAACGGTCACATGATCAAACTGGTCGGCTGCGCGAGCAAATACATCAAGATGGCCATTAGTTACTGGATCAAATGAACCAGGGCAAACAGCTTTACGCATGACGACCTCCTATGCCTCTACTTTGGCAGGTGCATACACTCCGTACCAAATTGCCGTATCACCATAAGACTTATTTACCATCGGGTCATAGCCCTGCGGCCAATCAACTGCAGATTTACTACTGCGCTCAACCACAACTACTGCGCCATCTGAAAGCCAACGATTGGCCGCTAGTGATTCTAGGAGTAGAACCACTTGCTCGTCCGGCAGTGCATAAGGCGGATCTATGAAAACCAAATCAGCCGGCGTGTTATTTGCGGGCGAATCAACTAAACCGAGAACATCAGCTTTCTGCACAGAAATGTGGTATTCCCCAAGCGATTTCGCATTTTCTTCAATACAGCCCAATGCGAAGCGATCGTTTTCAACAAAGTAAGCCACCGCTGCGCCACGTGAAAGTGCCTCTAGGCCCAGTGCGCCGGAGCCGGCAAATAAGTCAAGGACTACGAGTGCCTCAAAGGAACCAACGGTACTCAGAAGACTTGAAAAAACAGCTTCGCGAACTCGGCTTGAAGTGGGTCGAGTCACTGTTGCTGGGACACTAATGCTTCGACCTTTGTACTTACCACTGATTATGCGTGTCATGATTTCTTAACATATTCTGCGCGGCTAGCAACCAAAGCCGAAATTGCTCGAGCCAGTGCTGGTTGATTGGCCAAACCTGGATCGTCTGCAACAATCGCAGCGGCTTGGCTACGAGCTTGCTCTAGTAACTCTGAATCCCCGATGATGCTAACTAACTTCAAACTTGAATAAACCCCAGATTGGTCACGACCAAGAACATCGCCTTCGCCTCTTTGTTCTAAATCAAGTGCAGCCAATTCAAACCCATCCGTTGTCGAGGCAACTGCAGCGAGACGTTCTCGTGATGAACTAAATGCCCCTGCTTCGGTGACTAACAAGCACAGACCCGGCAGACTGCCGCGCCCAACCCGACCGCGTAACTGATGTAACTGGCTAATCCCAAATCGATCGGCATCCATGATGATCATGGTCGAGGCGTTAGGCACATCTACGCCAACTTCGATAACAGTGGTCGAAATAAGTACATCAATACCGTCCGAAATTGAATTGCCGGCGGTAAAGCGAGTCATGGCGTCATCCTTGTCGGCTGAAGACATCTGCCCATGTAAAGCACCAACTCGTACGTTCGAAAGCGGACCGTTAGTGAGTTCTTCAAATAGGTCTTCTAGCGCTACTGCTGGGCGCCCTCTGGCTTCGGCTTCTTTATCTTGCTGACTCACAATGCGTGGCACAACAACGTAGACCTGATGACCTTGCGAGACTTCCTCACACACACGCTCCCAAACACGCTCGAGGTGAGCCGGTTTTTCCGCAGCGGCCACGACATGCGTGGTGATTGGCTGGCGACCCTGCGGCAATTCAGTGAGTGTCGAAACATCTAACGCGCCAAAAGCCGTCATGGCAACAGTTCGCGGAATTGGGGTGGCTGTCATTACCAAAACATGTGGCCTGCGATCCGTGCCTGATTTAGAAACCAAGGTAGCTCGCTGCTCAACGCCAAAGCGATGCTGCTCATCAATTACCACCAAACCAAGATCAAAGAATTCGACCCGATCCTCGAGGAGCGCATGCGTCCCAATTACGATTCCTGCTTGGCCACATGTGATATCAAGCAAAGCTTTACGACGCTGCGCAGTATTTAGTGAACCGGTGAGCAAAGTTACTCCGGTTGCTCCGGGAGCAGCACCTAGTTCGCCACCTTGTGCCAGTGGACCGAGCAACTTTGTGATTGCCCGATAGTGCTGCATCGCTAGGACTTCTGTTGGCGCCAGTAGCGCCGCTTGTCCCCCACTATCTACAACCGTCAGCATCGCTCTGACCGCGATTACAGTTTTACCGCTACCAACTTCACCTTGAAGCAAACGGTGCATCGGATGCCCGGCAGCTAGTTCGCCTGCAATAGTTTCTGCAACTTCCACCTGGCCGTGCGTCAGAGTGAACGGGAGTAAAGCATCAAATGATTCAAGTAGTCCTTCTGGTTTTGGCGTTCGAGGAATAGCTGGCCATTGTGCTTCCTCGTAGCGTTGCTGCGCCAAAACTATTTGAAGGGCTAGCGCTTCATCCCATTTGAGTCGCGTGCGCGCAGCCTCAAGCTCTTGCGTACTCGCTGGCTTATGAATCGCCCGCAAACTTTCATTCAAGCCCAAAAGCTGATATTCGCTGCGCACTGAATCAGGTAAAGAATCTTCCACATCGCCAAGTTTTACTAAAACTGCGTCTACGCATTTAGCGATAGTCCAAGTTGGCACCTTCTTTGTTGCGCCATAAACCGGTAAAAATTTATCGACGTAGTCATCGACCGAAATAGTGGCAAAGTCGCCGAGTAATTCATAGTCCGGATGTGTTAATTGGCGCTTGTTATTGAACATTGAAACTTGACCAGCAAACAGCCCACGCGTTCCAGGTAGCAACTCTTTGTCTCGCCAATGTTGATTGAAAAACATCAAAGTTAGGTGTCCAGTGCCATCGCTTATAACTACTTCTTGTCGCGTTCCCGGTTTCGACTGGTTTTTCAAACTTTTAAAAGTGACAACTTCAGCTTGGACCGTTACATGGTCACCGATGGTCAGACTATTCAGATTAGTTAATGCGCCGCGCTGTTCGTACCGGCGCGGATAGTGGCGGAGTAAATCTTCAACCGATTTCATCCCGAACTCAGTCTCTAACAGCTTTGCTGTTTTAGCGCCGATGGCGTCAAGTAGCGATGTTTCTAAACTAGTCATGATTTGGCGATGTATTCCGGAAGTGAAGTTGTGGTAACCATTGAAACGGTGCCCAACGCACCTACTGAATTCAAAACTTCATCCACTAGGTCAGTGTGAATGTGAATTTTGAATTCTGGAGGCGCGCCGGCAATAGCTAATGACTCTCCTAGTTCGGATAATGAGGTTTTTAAAAGTCCACGCACGTCGTGCTGACTTGTAAGTAAAAGTGTTAACTCAAATTCTGGACCGCTGTATTTGGCCTGGGTGGGAATCTGGTGATTTTTAACCGCAAACGAAATATTGATTTGGTGTCCGTTGTAGAAACTTGAAACTGACTCATGAAAAAGCACGAGTACACATGCGCCAGCATCGACGACTTGTGCTTGCTGGAGTTGTGGCAGCTGGTTTGTTGTTTCTAACAAGGCTCGTTTTGCCACATGGGTGACATCGCCCAAATAGGCAAATAGTTCATAAGGAGCACGAACCTTTGCAATAGCAGCAGCCACACTGAGGATGGTGCCTTCGTAGGGAGTGAGCACTGCCTCTTGCGCGCAACTCGCGCCAAGCTGCAAAGCTTGCTGCCAAGTGGCTACGTCTGCCCGATCTGCAAGCCCGAGCGAAAGTCCACGGAAATACTCAGCCAAAATAGTGCCCGAGTTACCGCGGGCATTTGTACTCGCAAATTGGGCAAACTTTTCGGCAACTTCCTTAAGCGAATCTTCTCTGCCGATTGAACTGGCTAACCCACTGTTTCCGGCCTCCACTGTTAACAGCGAATTTGTGCCGGTGTCCGAATCTGGCACAGGAAATACATTCAGTGAATTGATTTCAGATTCATGGAGTCGAAGTGCTTCCTGAAAATTTTGCAGAATCTGTGCAAAATCTGCGCCGTCGATTTGCCCGAAATCATGTGGGGGTTGGCGCAGTGACACCCCCCAAGATTACCGTTTCCTTAGGAAATATAAGGATGCCTAGCCTGCAAGATTTCGAACTGGTTCCCCGCGAATTGGTATTTCTGGCTACTGGCAGGTACAGTTATGGGGCTAGTTCAATCTTTATCCGCAAGGAGTTTCATCATGGCTGCTAACTGCGACGTCTGTGGCAAAGGCCCAGGCTTTGGTCACGCCATTTCACACTCACATCGTCGTACTAAGCGACGTTTCAACCCAAACATTCAGACAGTGCACGCCATTGTTGGTAAGACACCTAAGCGTCTGAACGTTTGCACCTCATGCATTAAGGCTGGCAAAGTAGCCCGCGCCTAATCAGCAATCTTCAAAAAGTCCTCGCCTTGTGCGGGGACTTTTTATTTTGCCTAGAACTTTAACTTGCGCCGAAGGACTTACTTGAAGTGATCCCAACCACTCTGGGCAACAGCTTCACCATCTACGCTCACGCCTTCGCCAGCAGTAACTGCGCCAATTACAACCCAACCTTCTGGCACCTGCTTCACATCAGAGAAAGTTGCCGCAAAAGCGTGGTCTTCCCCTCCTTGCAATACCCATTCCAACGCATCACCGTTGAATGCAGAAGCCATTGCCTGTAGCTCTTCAGTGACAACGAGTTTTTGCGATTCAATGTTGATGGCAACACCCGAGGATTGTGCGATATGGGCGACATCCGAAAGTAGACCATCGCTGATGTCAATCATGGAGTTTGCACTGTATGCAAGCTGTGCGAGTTCGTACGGTGGCTCTGGCGCCCGATGGGCGCTAACGATGGCCCGTGGTGATCTAAATCCACGAGAGAGCATCATTAACCCTGCGTGTGCGTAACCTAAGCGACCAGCCACTGCCAAAACATCGCCAACTTGTGCGCCGCTTCGAGTGATTGGTTTTGGCGCGACTAGCGAGCCAAGCGCAGTAACACTAATTACGATCTGTTCACTGCGAACTACATCGCCGCCGATAACCTGAGCGCCAACTAAATCTGCTTCTACCTTTATGCCTTCAGCTAACTCAAGCACCCAAGCAACTTTGGTATCTGCAGGAACAGCGAGCCCAATTAGTAGTGATTTTGGCGACCCACCCATGGCAAAAATATCGGCCAAGTTTGCTGCCACACTCTTGCGCCCAATTTCGTGAGCACTCGACCAGTCGAGACGAAAGTGAACACCTTGAACTAATACATCAACGCATGAAACCAACGGTAAGCCGTCAGATGCAGTAACTGCTGAATCATCGCCAAGTCCAACTATTAACCCGGCGTCGGATTTTGATTGCAGACGTTCACCGATTGCTTGGATGAGCGCAAACTCACCAATCTCGGAAACGCTCTGCGTGTTGTTCATACCCTTAACGGTAGCGGGGGTTTTGTCATGACGGTTATGTTAGGTCGGTTTTCTATAAGGTGGAGCGTATGAAACGAATGTTCGCCGTCTTGCTGCTTTGCTCGGCCGGGTTATCGGCCTGTGGTGAAGCAAAAGTTGCTGTGCCAGTACCAACGCCAAATGCTAGCGACGCGGCAATTTGTCAGCGGCTTTCACCAAACCTGCCCGAAACTGTTGCAGATCAACCGAAACGCACCGTTGCCGATTCCCCCGACTTAACTGCTGCTTGGGGAAACCCACCTATCTCTCTTCGCTGCGGCGTACTTAAACCCACTGCTCTAGAACCAACTTCTTCACTTATTACGGTTAACGGCATCGATTGGTTTGCTGAAGAGCTTTCGGCTGGTTGGCAGTTCACCTCAATGAACACTTTTGTATTTGTTGAAGTAACTGTGCCCAATGATTACAGCCCTGAAGCAAACGCGCTTGTTGACTTAAGCGCTAGTTTGAAAAAGTTAGTTGTGTTAGCGGCAACAAATTAAAAAATTACTGTAAACCAATTCCACGGTGTAATGCATCGCTAATTAGTTCGTCAATCAAATCTGGGTATTCAATGCCGCTATGCGCCCACATCCTTGGGAACATAGAAATCGGGGTGAACCCTGGCATGGTGTTCAACTCGTTCACCACAATGTCATGATCTAAAACAAACATGTCTACCCGAGCCAAGCCCGCGCAATCCATGGTGACAAAAACTTGTTGCGCAACTCTTTGAGCTTGCGCTTGGATTGCTGGAGGCAAATGCGCCGGAACTATTAGTTCAACAGCGTCGTCGACATACTTGGCATCGAAATCGTAAAACTCGTGGTTACCGCGCACAACAATTTCAGCACACACACTTGCGCGTGGTCCAGATTTGCCACCGAGCACGCCGCATTCAATCTCGCGAACATTTTCTAAACTAGATTCAACAATTACTTTTGGATCATGACTTCGAGCAAACTCGATTGCATTAACTAGCTGATCGGCAGCCTTTACTTTTGTGATACCAACACTTGATCCAGCGCGACAGGGTTTCACAAATAATGGGTACTGAAGTTCATTCACGCGTGAGATTGCTTCGGCTTGTGAGTGGTTCCACTGTGCATCGGTAATAACTTCATAGGAGCCAACGTTGAAACCAGCGTCGCGAAGTATGGCTTTCATGTGTGCTTTGTCCATGGACGCAGCTGATGAGAATACGCCTGAGCCAACGTAAGGCACATCTGCAAGTTCTAGCAGCCCTTGAATTGTGCCGTCTTCGCCATACGGACCGTGTAGAACTGGGAACACCACATCAATAGGCGCTAACACCACAGAATCCTCATCGCCGATTTCAAGGTTTGCTTGGCCAGCCAAATTTACTAAGTTAACTGAACTACCATTGGGCAAAACGGTCGGCTGCTCGCTGGCTGACATGTTTAAAATTGGGTCGTCATCGGCTACTAAAACCCACTGGCCAGCAAGCGTGATTCCAACCGGAAATACCTCGTATTTATTGCGATCAATCGCGCGAAGCACACTTCCTGCTGAAATACAGGAAATAGCGTGTTCGCTACTTTTCCCACCAAATAGCACTGCTACTCGGATGCGACTTGTCATGAGTCCACGCTAGCCGAATGTGGAAGTAATGGCGAGGCACTAATCTCTTCTATATGAACTCGTCGCAATCTACTGGACCTGATTACAACATCGAAACTGTTGCTGTGCACGCTGGCCGACCTGCCCGCACGCCAGATGGTCCGATAAACCCACCTATTGTTACCTCAAGCACTTTGCATGCTGGTGGCCAATACGGATATGGCCGTCAGTGGAATGAAACTTTGGCTGCTCTAGAAGAAATCATCGGTTCATTAGAAGGTGGAACCGCCACGGTTTACTCGAGCGGAATGGCTGCCGCTAATGCAGTGTTCGACATTGTGCCAATGGGCGGCGTTATCGTTGCCAGCTCTCACTCTTACGCAGCAGTTGGAACTCGGCTTGAAGAACTTGCAGCAACCGGTCGCATTGTGTTGCGGTATGCCGATGTGACAGATCAAGCTGACATTGAAAAACAGATTGCTGGCGAGGGCAAACCAGCAGATTTAGTTTGGTTTGAGAGCCCGACAAATCCACTTCTTGAAATTTGTGACATTCGCGCAGCTGCTCATGCGGCACACGCAGTTGGCGCACTGCTTGCAATAGATAGCACGTTCATGACGCCAGCACGCCAACAGCCGCTTGTACTTGGCGCTGACATTGTGATGCACAGTGTTACTAAAGGGTTAGCTGGGCACTCTGACTTACTCATGGGAGCTGTGGTCACCGCAAGCAGCGAACTGGGCGAGCAGATGCTTGGCCGCCGCGTTCTTTTGGGTGCGGTACCAAGTTCATTCGATGCATTCTTGGCGATTCGTGGCATTCGCACGCTCTCTGTTCGCATTGATCGCAGTGAAGACAACGCAAAGATTTTGGCGCAGCGGCTAGCGAATCATCCAGCTGTTTCAAAGGTCTACTACCCCGGCTTAGAAACTCATCCGAATCATGAAGTGCACGCGCAGCAGGCAAGTGGACCAGGTTTCATGATTTCTTTCCTTGCTGGAAACAGCGCCGATGATGCAGACAAAGTCTGTGATTCAACACTGCTTGCAACTAATGCAACATCGCTTGGCGGGGTTGAAACTCTACTCGAGCGTCGCCGCCGTTGGGCTCATGAAAATGTTGAAGTGCCACAGAACCTCATTCGACTTTCAGTCGGTATTGAAAATGTTGAGGACATCTGGACCGATTTAAATCAGGCGCTAAACCAGATTTAGTTCCGGTATTCAGGCGCTAACTTGGCGAATACCAAGCCATCTGTTTGGGTTCCATCGCGATTAGTCATTGCCATTCGCTGCGTTGATTCGAGGTAGAAACCAGCTTTAAGCAAGGTTCTCTGCGAGGCAATATTCTCTGGCAAAGTGTCGGCACCAACTCGCCGATATCCCAATGAGAATAAGTAATCAACCAATACTTCTAATGCACGAGCTGTATAACCCTTGCCTCGAAACTCTGGCGCAGTTGCATAACCAATTTTGATTATATGCTCAAAAGTAATTGAGTCGAATGCCGAAAGTTGAACGGCCACTTTCCCATCAACTTCAACCGCAAGTGCGAAGTCCGTTTTGTCTTCAAAGCCTTTGCGCTGTCGGGCGATCCATTTTTCTGCATCAGAGTGCGTGTATGGGATCGGCACGGTGGTGAAGTACTGCGTATCTGGATCTTGGCAGATGTTGTAAACAACCGCCGCCTCATCCTCACGCCAAGGCCGAAG
>JBAXKB010000012.1:0-29939 GCA_037137575.1 Actinomycetes bacterium | reverse complement strand
CAAATAACAATTTTGTTCCCTGCCGCAGCAAGTGGACAAAGCAACTGGCGTTATTGGATTGATAATGACGCGTTCAGGCAAGTCCTGGCCACTAAAACCAGTGTGATTCTGCCTAACATAGCGCCGGGTACTCATCGAGTCTGGATACAAGCAGTGGGCCAAGATGGAATTACTCTGAGCGTCTCACAACCATTTGAAATTGTAAATTAACCCAAAAAATATTTGAATTTTCGAGTAACAACGTCAAAGCAGCAAGATTTTTACGATGACTACTCGCAATAGGACTACTCGCAATAGATTTTTTGGGTAACAACAACGTACGGCAGTTTAAAAGCGTGACGATCTAATCGCGCGACCACAGTTGCTCCAGTTGAGGCTGAGATTGACAACATCAGCTCAACATCTTGCTGCGGACCAATCTCATCAATTTTTTCAACACCCATGTCAATTAGAGCTCTTTTAACGTGTTTCAAACGCTTATCGAACATATCTGGACGATGCCAAGACAGACGCAAATACTCGATTTGTAATGCTCGCTCTAAATCAAGATTGGGGCGTTGGTACTCCCGCATGAGAATAGCGGCTGCAACACCGAGTCCATACTGTTGTGCCCATTGTGTTGTATGGCGGAAATTAACCAAGAATCCGTTCTCAATTTGATATGACATCGATTCTAGGAAGAGGTCAAGCTTTGTTGGGAAATAGGCGAATAATTTTCCCTCCGAAACTAGCGCTGTCTTTGCAATCATTTTCGTTGTGGTCGAGGCAAAACCATGTTGCGCTACACAGGTCAAACATGCATTCATAAGTTCATGATGCGGTGACTGCTCAGGGACTACGAACTTGCCGCCGATGTAACTAGCATCAACTTCTGGAATCCCAACTAAGTCAGCTTGGACAATTCCTGCTACTAGAAGTGTGTGCAACCGATCAACGAGAAGTTCTCGATCTATTGGCTGACCGCGGAAATGAAAGAGCGTGCCAATGATGAATTGGAAGTAAAACACGTATTGCGCTTTTTTAGTTGCTGAGCCGAGAACTGGCTGATTGAAAACGGAAATAACATCCTTTGCTACAGCTGAACAGACTTCATCATGTGAAGCCGTCACTGCCAAAATCTCAAGGGAAGCACATTGCAATTCATTTAGGTCAAACAGACTGTTCAGTAATTTTCTTGATTGCGCATGATCGTTTTCATGTTCAGATAACAGATAGCTCATGATCGTTACATTTAGTGGCTTCAAGAAACCACCAACACAGCGCTGCTGCCAAGTATCAATTAGCAACGCATCTACATCTGTAAACCGTTTACGAAGAACAGAATTTGAAAGTTTGGCCTCGATTGAGACTGAATTAAAATTAGTTCCTTCAAGCCCAGACTGGCTCAACGTTCGCACAGTGGCATCTCGAACAAGTTCATTATTACGAATCCGATTAGGCGGACGAACCCCTGCTGCAGAATCCAATTTCACATAATTCACTTTTACAGCGTACGGGGGAAAACCTTAATTGGCACCTATTGGCACCACTTCAAGTGTCAAAACTAAGTGAAATTGGGCAACTAACTGGTTTAACACTCGTTAAAAGCGCAATTGATCACTTGACTGGGTTAGAAATTGCCACTGTGAAGGCTACTAACAGGGATGCTGGAACGACTAAGAATGCCCCGGCAACACCAATCTGATCAGCTATTAGGCCAATAGAAAAAGGGGCAATCCCGCTTGATATTGCTGTTGCTATGGCGATGCGCGTTGTGGCCTTATCTGCTCTACCAGCACTGACTTTGATAGAACGCTCAATGCCAAATGGAAAATGTAACGAAAGCCCAAAGCCAGTTACGGTCAGAAAAGTGATCATCAATACTGGATTACTTGTTGCCCAAAACCCCAGGAACCCCACGAACGCTAACAAGAGCGAACCAGCATAAAGTCGTTCCGATGAAAACCGGCGTGTTAATACTGAACCAGCAAGGCGGCCAATTGCCATAGCGCCCACTACACAACCGAGTGCAATAGCGGACGCACCTTTTGCTAGCCCCCCATTGCTGCGCAAGTAGTCGCTCGACCACAACAAAACTGCGTACTCAACACCAGAGGTACAAATCATGGCGACACACGCCCACCAAAAAGCCCTTGGCAACGGTCCAGGGACATCGTGTCCAGCCACTTCGTCATCTGTGGAAAAAGGGAGTCCATAACTTGCGGTATCGCGACCGCGCACTACTTCGACAGTAACTGTGGCCAAAATTCCAACCGCCATGCCAATGCGCCAACCAAATCCGTAGGTTACGCAAAGACCAATAACAACTGGCGAGAGCAAGCCAAATCCAGCCGCTACTCCGTGCAGTTCAGAAATTGAAGCCGAAGCGAACCTGCCTTGATGATGGCTCAAAAATGCTGCAGTGCTCTGCACTATTGTTACGCCGCCCAAGAAACACAGGGTGAAACCTAACAAAGTTAACGGGACCACCCGACCAACAGTAAAAAGCAAAATTCCCAGTGCTAGAACAATTGAGGCCCAGCGCAAGAGCCGACCGCGCCCAAAATGATGAATTAGTTTTTGGGCGCTAAGTCCGGCAGCAATTCCGCCAATTGACATCCCCAAACTGTGCGCTGATGCCATTGCTCGCGATAGATGTAAATCGTCCCGAAGAAAATTAATCGCTGGACCAGATCCAAAAATTAGCCAACCGAAGCAAGAAGCTTGCGCATAAGAAATGAGAGTCGGTTTATCCCGAGTAAAAGTTTTTTGTGTCACTGATTATCCAGATTCGTTCGAAGCGAGCAGGATGTGCAGGTCAGGAATATTTGCAGTTATGTAGGTCGCCCCGGCCGCGGTTAGCTCAGCTTCATCGCCATAACCCCAGAGCACCCCAATACTTTCAAGCCCATGTTCTTTCGCTCCATTAATGTCGTGTTCACGATCGCCAATCATCACAACACCTTCGCGATTAGTGATGTTAAGTTCAGCAAGTGCGTGTGCGATAACTAATGCTTTCGTGCCCCGAGTCACTCCCAGGTCATCCGAACCTGAAATAACGTCAAAGTATTGATCAAGTTCGAAGTGCTGCAAAATACTAACTGCTGAATGGTCAACCTTTGAAGTTGCAACAGCTAAGCGAACGCCAGAATTCACCAAGGCTGCAAGCATCTCTGGGATCCCAGGGAATACTGCATTCTCAAACCGACCTATTTCGTGATAATACTCACGGTAGATCTGAACGGCTCGTTCAATATCTGCGCCTTTTAGCCCGGCGAACTCATCAAATGAAACCCACAGTGGCGGTCCTAAATATTTACGTAATTCATCTGCACTTGGCGCAGGTAAATCAAAAGCTGCGAGCGCATGTAAAACGCCGTTAGCAACTCCCTGTCCAGATTCGGTGAGCGTGCCATCTAGATCAAAAAGAACAGTGCCCCAAGTCACGAAGCGTTGAAACCAATTTTTGCGTAGACATCTGCCAGAGTTTGGGATGCAACTTCACGTGCCTGCTGCGCTCCCGTGCGCATGTCGCGCTGCAGCTGTGCTTTGTCGCTTAGCAACTCATTGACCTTAGCCTGGAATGGTTCAGCAAATGCCAAAACTGCGGCTGCAGTTTCCTTCTTCAAATCTCCGTACATGCGGCCAGCAAAACTATCTACGAGTTCATCAACAGTGTTGCCGCTGTAGGCAGAAAGAATGGTCAATAGATTTGAAACACCAGCTTTATTGGCTGGGTCAAATGCAACAACTGAATCTGAATCTGTAACAGCAGACTTAATTTTCTTTTCCGTCGATTTCAGCGGATCAAGTAAATTGATGCAGCCACTTGGTGAAGATTTACTCATCTTGGCGCTCGGATCCTGCAAGTCCTGAATCTTGGCTGTGGCTTTAACAATGTGTGGCTTTGGCAGAGTGAATGTGTCGCCAAAACGGCCGTTGAAGCGCATAACTAGATCTCGAGTTAGCTCTAGATGTTGACGTTGATCTTCGCCGACTGGAACTGCATCTGCCTGATACAGCAAAATATCTGCAGCCTGCAAAATTGGATAGGTGAGCAAACCTACTGACGCCGATGAGGACCCGCCTTTGGCGGCTTTATCTTTGAACTGGGTCATGCGATTGGCTTCACCAATTCCAGTGATGCAAGACATTACCCACATCAACTGCGCGTGCTCGGGCACCTGACTTTGCACAAATAGAACCGACTTCTTTGGATCAACACCCAGGGCAACGAGCTGCGCATAAGCCAGCAAAGTTCGCTGATTTAGTTGTACTGGATCTTGCTCAACCGTAATCGCGTGCAAATCAGCGATGAAATAGAAACACTCGAATTCCGATTGCATACTCACCCAGTTTTGTAACGCACCGAGATGGTTGCCGATGTGGAAACTATCTGATGTTGGCTGGATGCCGGATAAAACGCGCGGATTCACTGTTCTATTGTGTCAGTTCGTACTACCCGAATGCGCGAGACCCGTCGGCCGTCCATTTCGGTAACGGTCAAAGTTCCGCCAGTCAGGCTGATTTCATCGCCGACTTCTGGAATACGGCCTAACTGGGCCGCTATGTAGCCTGCAACGGTTTCATACGCACCCTGAGGCAAATCCAAATAGGTTTGTTCGGAAAAATCATCAAGATTGAGAAGCCCATCAACTATCACATCGATGCCAACTGGGATTACTCCCTCGGATTCATCAGTGTCGTACTCGTCGCGAATGTCGCCAACAAGTTCTTCAACCAAATCTTCCATCGTGATTATGCCGGCGGTGCCACCATACTCGTCTACGACTAAGGCCATATGAGCACCAGTTGCCCGCATGTCTGACAAAGCAGGGATTACATGCTTGCTGCCAGGTAGACGCGCAATTTCGCGCACCAATTCACCAACGCGAAGTGAGCGCTCGCGCACATCAGGACTCAAAATATCGCGCACATGGACAAAGCCAACAACATCATCATGCGAGCTATCGAATACTGGATAGCGTGAATGTGGTTGGTCAGAAACAATTTTTGCTGCTTTGAAAACAGGTAGATCAGAATCCAAAAACTCAACTTCAGTTCGTGGAATCATGATTTCGCGAATCTCTTTATCGCCAGCATCGAAAACATCATCAATCAATTCGCGCTCGGCGCTGGTTAGTTCTTCGTGTGAGGCGACCATGCCGCGCAATTCTTCACCAGAAATTTGTTCTTTACCTGCGCGTGGATCGCCACCAAAAACCCGAACCACAACATTGGTTGATGCCGACAGCAATGCGATAAACGGGCGGAAAATTTTGGCCATGATATCCAGCGGGGCAGCAAGAAGCAACGAATAACGTTCAGCATGCTGCAGCGCCAAACGCTTTGGTGCCAATTCGGCAATTACCAACGCGATGAAGGCAACAAAAATTGTTGAGCCAACAAAAGCCAAAGCTTCGGCTGTGCCAGGTGACACTCCCCAGCTTTCAATAATCGGAGTAACCAATGGAACAAATCGCTTCTCGCCATAAGCCGCAGCGAAGAAACCAGTAAGAGTCACCGCTACCTGACCTGCGGCTAGGAATCTGTTTGGATTCTTTACCAAGTTCTCAAGACGACGCCCGCGTCGCCCATTGTTAGCAGCGAGCTTTTTAATCTGACTATCACGCAAAGTAATTAGCGAAGTTTCGGCAGCTACAAAGATTGCGCCAAGTACCGAAAATAGCAGCACCATCAAAATGGGGATTAGGAACTTGCTCACAATTGCAGTCTATAAGTTAAAAGTGGCAGCCACAGGTGCATGATCACTCCACCTGGAGTCATAATCAGGCGCCCGATGCACAACAACATCAAGACATGCTGCTGCTACTGGCGCCGTAGCTAAGTGATAATCAATGCGCCAACCTGCGTTGTTATCAAACGCCTGCCCGCGCCAAGACCACCAGGTGTATGGCCCCACAATGTCGCCGGCTTTTTCGCGCCCAAGATCGGCAATGCCTATTTTGTCGAACCACTTATCGAAATAGGCCCGCTCTTCGGGCAAGAAGCCAGCATTGGTTAGATTACCTTTCCAATTTTTTAGATCGGCTTCGCGATGAGCAACATTTAAGTCGCCACTGGCTAAAAACAATTCGCCCGATTTTTGCCATTTCGTGAACTGCTTAGTCATGGCCTCTAGGAAACGATACTTTTCTTGCTGAACAGGTTTTTCAACATCACCTGAATGCACATAAATCGAAGCGATAGTTAGTGGACCAGATGCTGTTTCAATTTGTGCCTGCACCCAGCGACCAGTGCCATCAAATTCTTTAGCTCCGATTCCTTGCTTTACTTTTGTAAGCGGCAACGTGCTGAGTATCGCTACGCCTGCATGGCCAAGGCGCAAACTTGAATCGTGAGCCACATGTAAATCGGCTAGACCCTCAGCTTGCAGGACGTCATGCAGTTGATCGGTTGTTGCTCGAACCTCTTGCAGACAAACCACATCAATTTCACCGGCGTTGATGCGCTTGCGTAGCCACGCAAAACCACCGCGCTTGGCAGCCGCCCGAACGCCATTGACATTAACTGTCACAACGTTAAGCATGAATTAAGCGCTCATCGCTTTCTGCAAGTTTGAGTCAATCGCTGCTAGGAACTCTTCTGTTGTGAGCCAAGGCTGTTCTTTTGAGATAAGGATTGCAAGATCCTTAGTCATCTTGCCGCTTTCGACAGTTTCAATACAGACGCGCTCAAGAGCCTGGGCAAACTCAGTAACCTCTGGAGTCCCATCTAACTTGCCGCGATGCGCAAGACCTTGGGTCCAGGCGAAGATTGAAGCAATTGGGTTAGTTGATGTTGGTTTACCCTGCTGATGTTGGCGGTAGTGACGAGTCACTGTGCCATGAGCAGCTTCAGCTTCAACGGTGCGTCCATCTGGCGACATCAAAACGCTGGTCATCAAACCAAGTGAACCGTAACCCTGCGCCACTGTGTCGCTCTGTACGTCACCGTCGTAATTCTTACAAGCCCAGACATAGCCACCGTCCCAACGAAGTGCACAAGCAACCATGTCGTCAATCAAACGGTGTTCGTAAGTTAAACCAGCTGCATCAAAGAGTGTCTTGAATTCAGCATCAAAGATCTCTTGGAAGATGTCTTTGAATCGTCCATCGTAGGCCTTCAAGATGGTGTTCTTGGTTGACATAAATACCGGGAAGTTGCGTGACAAACCGTAAGAGAACGATGCCCGAGCGAAATCACGAATTGATTCATCAAGGTTGTACATCGCCATTGCCACGCCGCCGCCAGGGAAATCAAATACGTTGATTTCCATTGGCTCACTGCCATCTTTAGGTGTGTAAGTAAGAGTCAATGTGCCTTCACCTGGAATTACCAAGTCAGTTGCGCGGTATTGATCACCGAAAGCATGACGGCCAATAACAATTGGCTTGGTCCAATGCGACACAAGCCTTGGCACATTGCTGATGATGATTGGCTCGCGGAAAATAACGCCGCCCAAGATGTTGCGGATGGTGCCGTTTGGCGACTTCCACATCTTCTTCAAACCGAACTCTTCAACACGCGCTTCATCTGGAGTAATAGTCGCGCATTTAACGCCAACTCCGTGCTTTTGGATTGCATTAGCGGAATCAATAGTGACCTGATCATCAGTGGCATCACGATTCTCGATTGAAAGATCGTAGTATTCCAAATCGACATCTAGGTAAGGCAGGATCAGTTGGTCTTTGATGAACTGCCAAATGATGCGAGTCATCTCGTCGCCATCTAATTCAACAACTGTGCCCTGAACTTTAATCTTCGCCATGCTTGATTCCTTCTCTTTAGAGATCTTTAACGTCTGACTGCTTTTCGCGAACCGCTTCGGCTGCTTCTTGCAAACTTGCTAATTCGGTTTGGGTTAAATCGGTTTCAACAACACGGCGAATTCCAGTCTTCCCAATTTCGGCTTCTACTCCGAGGTATACGCCACTGATGCCGTACTCGCCATCGACCCAAGCGCACACTGGCATAACAGCGCCTGAATCTTCAATAACAGCTTTAGCCATCCGCGCAGCCGCAGCTGATGGTGCGTAATAAGCCGAACCAGTCTTAAGTAGTGCAACAACCTCTGCCCCACCATTGCGGGTACGAACAACTAACTCTTCAATCTTCTCTGCTGAAAGTAAGTCACTAAGTGGCTTGCCATCAACTGTGCACCGAGATGGAACCGGAACCATGGTGTCACCATGTGAACCTAGTGTCAGGGTTTTTACTGATGAAACAGGAACACCAAGTTCAACAGCAACAAAGTTAGTAAAGCGAGCAGTATCAAGCATGCCAGCCTGACCCATCACGCGGTTCTTTGGAAACGCCGTAGCAATCTGTGCCAGAGCAGTCATTTCATCGAGCGGATTTGAAACAACAATTACGACGGCATCGGGTGCATGCTTAGCAACATTCTCAGCAACGTTGCGCACAATCTTGGCATTAGTTTCGATCAAGTCCATGCGGCTCATGCCAGGCTTACGCGGCAAACCAGCGGTGATTACAACTACGTCAGATCCGGCGATAGCCTCATAGCCTTGCCCATCAACAGTTGTAGTTTGACCAATAATCTTGGTTTCGAAACCTTCAATTGATCGGGACTGATTAAGGTCAAGAGCTATACCTTCGGGTTTGCCATCGAGAATGTCGGTTAAGACAACCTCATCGACAATGTTGTACTCAGCAATACGCTGAGCTGTAGTTGAACCATAGAAACCTGCACCAACAACGGTGACTTTGCCACTCATAAATAGACTCCACAAAAGTGTCTCGACATCAAGATACTTTTAGTCTACTGCTTAGATTTGTCGGGGTTTTAGCCACCCTAAAATTGGTGAATCGGCACCACTAGGGCCAAAGAGAGCAAGATAAAACCTAGCGTTGCCAGAATCACCAAATCTACCCGGCGCCTGCGTACTCGAAGCCAACCCGCTGCACTATCGGTTAAGCGCCAGCGCAAAATCGTTGCCCACAAAATACTGCCGGCTAGTAAAACGGCTCCGACTCGGAAATTTACCAAATTCATCGCAATCAGACTGATGATTACCAGCGCATAAACGCTAAACAATGGCCATTGTCGATTTAAGTGTGACTTCATTGGGCTACAACTTTCTGCCGCGATGGCAAGGACGCGATGATTACTGCAACGGCAGTCACAACAACACCTAACACAATCTGGAATCCTACTTGAGTTCCCGGTGTTGGCCAGATCAAATCGAGCAACAATGCTCCCGTTAAATTGCCCACAACTGAAACCAAGGCAAACACTAATACCCCTAAGCTGCGTACCAAGATTGATGCCGAAACTATAAATAGAATGCCAATGATTCCGCCGCTCCATAACCATGGCTTATCTAGTGGAGATGGAATAACCGGGAAAGCGAATCCTTGTGCGAACACTAAAAATGAGAGCGTAACAACCAGCACAAAAGTGCCCATGGTGAAGTTCAGCAGAGTTGTGGCAAGTGGTTGCGCCGTGGCCACTGCTACTCGACCGTTTAGTGCGTACTGCGCAGCTGTTACTAGGCCGGTGGCAAATGCATACAAAACTAGTGGCAAAGAAAATGATCCAGAATGATCACGGCCCGTTACAGATATCCCGACACCAGCAATTGCGATAACTGCTGCAGTGATTCGAATCCAGGTGATTGCTTTTGGGCCAGCCGGTCCAAGTCCATACTTATCGACCAAAAGTGAAGATGCTGTTTGTCCTGCAACTACGGAAATCGTAAAGATAGCGACACCGACAACAGGAACCACTGTGCCCTGCCCAATTACATAGGTAGCGCCAGCCATGCCACCAATGCACTGCCACCACTTAAGTGAACCATTGCGCACAAGTTTTGGAATTGTAAAAAATGCTTGACGCACAGCTGGAACCAAAATTGCAATAACAAATAGCACAACCCAGCCAGAGCTGAACGAGCACAGTGCGGCAACTACTCCGTTGCCAACTTGATGTTCCGTGTCGCCATCGCCAATAACTTGCCCCAGCTCGCCATTTACTCGCGACTGTGTTGCATTGAAAATTGCCACAACAAATCCAATAGCTACATGCCACGGATTAATTCGCGCAGGTAGCTCCTGTTCTGAGGATTTAGTGAAAGAAATGACGGGTCCCGGTGAAATACATAGTCACACCTGCGGCCTTAGCTGCTGCAATTACTTCTTCATCACGCACTGATCCACCAGGGGCAACAACCGCCCGAACTCCGGCATCAAGCAGAACTTGAAGGCCGTCAGCAAATGGGAAGAATGCATCTGATGATGCAACGCTGTTAGCCGCCCGAGAATCAGCGCGAGCAACAGCAAGCTTTGCTGAGTCAACTCGATTAACTTGGCCCATGCCAATACCTACAGCAGCACCACTAGTAGCCAGCAAAATGGCATTTGATTTAACGCATCGCACCGCGCGCCAAGCGAAAGCTAGGTCAGCCAAGGTTTCAGAATCTGCAGGGATTCCAGCAACTAACGTCCAGTTGGCCGGATTATCTCCATCGGCTTGGAATACATCTTTGGTTTGGCGCAGAATCCCACCAGAAATTGGCCGAGTCTCGATAGCTTCGCTTTCGGCTACTGGCGCAGTTAGTAGCAAACGCAGACTTGGCTTAGTTTGCAAAATTTCGAGTGCTTCTGGGTCAAACCCTGGCGCAGAAATTACCTCCGTGAAAACTTCAACGACTGCTGCAGCCATCTCTTTTGTAACCGTACGATTTGTTGCGATTACCCCGCCAAATGCCGACACCGGGTCTGTGGCATGGGCGCGCTCATATGCTTGCGCAATTGTCGGGCCAACTGCCAAACCACATGGGTTTGCATGCTTAATGATGGCAACTGCTGGTTCGGCGAAATCGTAAGCCGCCCGGCGAGCAGCATCGGCATCAACATAGTTGTTGTAAGACATTTCTTTGCCATGAAGCTGCTGGGCTTGCGCGATACCTTCAGGGCCACTGGCCGAAATGTAAAGCGCAGCTTGCTGATGCGGATTTTCGCCATAACGCAAAGTCTCAGCTCGTTCGTACACGGAACCAACCCAAGCAGGAAATGCTTCGCCGCTGTCGTCTAAAATCCCACCAAGCCAACTAGCAACCGCAACATCGTATGAAGCAACATGTCGGAATGCGGTTGTTGCTAAAGCTAAACGCTGTGCATGGGTAAAGCCTATGCCGCGCGCTGCCGACAAAACTTCTTCGTACCGCGACGGTTCAACAACAATTGCCACATTGGCATGGTTTTTTGCACTGCCACGAACCATCGCTGGCCCGCCAATATCGATTTGCTCGATGCACTCATCAACTGATGCACCCGACGCGACTGTTTGCGAGAACGGATACAAGTTAACGATTACCAACTCGAACGGTTCAATGTTTAAATCAGCTAACTGTTGCTGATGTGATTCCTCGCGCAGATCGGCAAGCAAACCCGCATGAATATTTGGATGTAAAGTTTTGACGCGGCCATCAAGACACTCGGCAAAGCCAGTAACTTCCTGAACCTGGGTTACAGGAATGCCTAAAGCAGCAATTTGCGCCGCGGTGCTGCCAGTGGAGACAATCGCAACACCTGATTCATGCAACCCTTGGGCGAGTTCATTGAGCCCTGTCTTGTCATAAACACTTATGAGTGCGCGGTTAATCTTTCGGGTGTCGCTCACTGCGTCACAACCTTTCCATCTATTAATGAAATCTTTTCGGTCACAATGTTTCGAACTGTCTCAACTAAAAGTTCGCGTTCAACTACCTTGATTCGCTCGTGCAATGATTCCTCAGTGTCGGCTGGCAAAATTTCTACTTCGCGTTGCGCGATTATTGGACCGGTATCAATACCAGCATCAACAAAGTGCACAGTGGCTCCGGTTTTCGTTGCGCCTGCAGCTAGGGCGTCGCGAACTGCATGCGCACCTGGAAACTCTGGCAATAAGGCTGGATGCGTATTAATTAATCGCCCCAAAAATGCTTTAACAACATTCTCGCCCAGCACGCGCATGAAACCTGCTGAAATTACTAAATCAGCGCCTAGGTCGTTAAGCACTGATTCCATCACTTGATTCCACTGTTCACGATCGCGCAGCATCGGCACTTCGATAACACTGATAGCTGAATTCTGCGCTCTTTGTACTGCGGGAACATCTTTATCGACTACCAGTGCGACAATTTCTATGCCTAAATCGGCTTGGCTATCAATGAGGGCTTGGAAAAGTGAGCCAGATCCTGAGGCTAGGACAACAACTCGAGCAACACTCACAGCCCTAGTCTAATTTCCACTCTCATCTTCGCCTGCACTGCGGTGTTGAGATAAATAAACCAGAACTAGCAAAAGCCTTGGCAAGAGCAAGAGTACACAGGCTGTGAGCCCCAAGATCAAGGTCAATGCCACCGCGAGTACCAGCGGCTGTGGGCCCACAGACTTGAGCAATTGTGTGCCTAGCGACCCACTGGCGGCCACTGCGGCCAACAAAGTACAACTAGCGCTAACCGCTAACGCGCTGGCCAAACTTACGAATTCTCGTGGACGAATTACATTGCTTAGTACTTCGATCGCAGAGTCACCTTCGGCTTGCCATTGTTGTCTGGGCAGCAGGAGGTACAGCAGAATTCCGCAAGCAACCGGCACCAGAATTAAGAACTTCGCCCATGGCGGCGCAGAGTTTGGCAGCAGAGAAAGTAGCGGGAAAGCGGGCAGTGCACCCGGATTCGCGTGATACATCGAGACCACACCACTACCGCCAACCACAACACCCGGTCCAATCAAGTAAGACATCGACCAAACTGCCGCAGTTGGCAAGTAGCCGATACCTAATAAAAGTAGAAAGAACCCGTCGTAGGCTTGCGGCGCCATAATCTGGGCAACAGCAGAAACTTCCTTGAAATGTGAAATGAGCGAGATGGTACTTAACCCTGCGCCGGCTAAAGCCAAAACCATAAATGACGCAAACCCTGGTTTAACACCATCGCGAATCGCTTCAGGCAAGTGATCAAGCAACACAGTTCTACTTGGCGCATAGGTCAAAACACAAGCCACCGCGACGATGAAAGCAAGGCCACTAGTTCGCAATGCCGTAATGAAAAAATTGGCGCTTAACCCAGTTGATGAACAAAGTAGAGCCAGCACTGCATTAATTAGCCCGTAAGAACCGGCCAAGATGCCAGCAACAGACCAATAATCTTTTGCCGTTTGCGGATCAGCGCTCTTTAGCGCCCACCCAGTTGAACGCCACACCAAATAAATGGGCAGCACAATAAAACCCCAAGGCAATAGGCCAATGATTTGAGTGCCAATTGTGATTGGGACAAGTTGTAAACCAAGCCAAGCAATGCCACCGGCAGCTGCAACTTGATTAACAGATTCATTTCCGTGTGCAGCAATTAGCCACGCTGCCATTACAACAGCAAAGGTAGCAATTAAGCCAAAAGCAATTGCTCCTCCTGCTCCAATAAGTGCGGCGACTGGCGCAGAGTGAGGTTTTATGTGCTCTTCGATAACCGGGCGACGCCATTGCCGTGTTGGCCTTGACGGCGGACGGGTGTAGGCGTTACTCACAGTTCAAAATCGTCGCAGGTATAACTCGAGTTACAGAGCACCGACACGAAGAACTAGTTGCTGGCAAGAATTTCGCGCACTAACTTAGCTGCCTCACTTGGAGTCTTACCAACTCGAACGCCAACAGCCTCCAGAGCTGACTGCTTAGCTGCAGCAGTGCCACTTGAGCCAGAAACAATTGCGCCCGCATGGCCCATTGTTTTGCCTTCAGGTGCTGTGAATCCAGCAACATAACCGACGACTGGCTTCGTCACATTTTCTTTAATGTAAGCGGCAGCGCGCTCTTCAGCATCGCCACCAATTTCGCCAATCATTACGATGATGTCAGTGTCTGGATCAGCCTGGAATGCTTCTAGGCAATCGATGTGCGTGGTGCCAATAATTGGATCGCCACCAATGCCAACGCAGGTTGAGAAACCAAGGTCGCGTAATTCAAACATCATTTGATAGGTAAGAGTGCCTGACTTGCTAACAAGACCAATGCGGCCAGCAGTTGTGATATCACCTGGGATGATGCCTGCGTTTGATTGCCCTGGACTAATTACACCCGGGCAGTTTGGCCCAATAATGCGTGTGGTTCCAGAGTTTTGCGCGTATTGGAAAAACTCAGCAGTGTCCTTAACCGGAACACCTTCAGTAATTACGACACACAGCGGAATGCCAGCATCAACAGCCTCAATTACTGCGCCCTTTGTGAACTTAGGTGGCACAAAAACGACCGAAACGTTGGCGCCTGTAGCCGCAATTGCTTCGCCAACTGAGTTGAAAACGGGAATGCCATCGACATCTTGGCCACCCTTACCTGGTGTTACCCCAGCGACGACCTGCGTGCCACTAGCCACCATGCGACGAGTGTGCTTGGTGCCTTCGGCTCCAGTCATGCCTTGAACAAGAATTTTGCTATCGCTAGTTAAAAAGATTGACACGATTCTCCTACTTACCTGCAGCCAGTTGGGCTACTCGACGGGCGGCTTCATCCATAGTTTCAACGCGCTCAATTAATGCGATACCTGATTCATCAAGAATTCGGCGACCTTCAATTGCGTTATTGCCATCAATCCGACAAACGATTGGCTTAGTGACTGGTTCACCGCGATCGGCCAGCATCTGCACAGCCTGAACAATTCCGTTAGCAACAGCGTCACAGGCCGTGATGCCGCCGAAAACATTTACAAAAACTGCAGTCACATCGGGATCGCCCAGAACAATGTCCAACCCGTTGGCCATTACCTGAGCACTTGCGCCGCCACCAATGTCCAAGAAGTTAGCGGGCTTTACTCCGCCAAATTCTTCACCGGCATACGCAACGACATCGAGTGTGGACATAACCAAGCCAGCACCATTTCCGATGATGCCGACTTCGCCTTGAAGTTTCACATAATTAAGGTCAAGTGCTTTTGCTCGAAGTTCAATCGGATCTGTTGCACCTTCGTCGATGAACGCTACGTGAGATTCATGCCGGTAAGACGCGTTGTCATCAAGCGTCACTTTTCCATCAAGAGCAAGCACACGACCGTCAGCGATTTTGGCAAGCGGATTAACTTCAACCAAAGTCGCATCCTCTTTGATGAGCACATCCCAAAGGTTTTGCAAAATGTCGATGATTTGATCGCGAACATCCGCAGGAAATTTTGCTGCGTCAGCAATTTCTGCTGCTTTCTGTGGCGTACATCCCGCAAGCGCATCCACCGCAATCTTTGCCAGTGCTTCTGGCTTAGTGGCTGCAACCTCTTCAATGTCCATGCCACCTTCAAAGCTGGCCATTGCGAGGTATGTACGGTTTGAGCGGTCTAATAAAAATGAAACGTAATACTCTTCGACAATGTCTGCTGCGGCAGTAACTAGAACCCGCTCGACAATGTGTCCCTTGATGTCTAGGCCAAGGATGTCGTTAGCCCGTTCGCCTGCTTCTGCTGGAGTAGCAGCAAGTTTCACGCCGCCAGCCTTACCGCGGCCGCCAGCTTTAACCTGAGCTTTCACCACAACTGTCTCGCCAATTGACTCGGCCGCAGCAACCACTTGGGCCACATCCGTGCAAACAAAGCCTGGGACTACTGGAACGTTATGGTTTGCAAATAATTCTTTTGCTTGATATTCGTAAAGATCCACTTAATTGGCCACTTCCCACAAATCACTTATGTCCCCCTAGTTTCCCACTACCCCACCAGTTTGATGAAACAGCCCCTCTCCAATGGCGAAAATGCGTGATACCTCACTATTTGCAACGAAATCCCACCGAAATTTCCTGAGCCGAGAATCATCGGGCAGAATAGGGATAGCAATAAAGGGGAAGGTTTTGTTTTGAGCACTGGTAAACGAGGTCGCAGGGCTAATTCGCGCCACGCGTCATCTCGTGCTGCGCGCCGCAGAACCAGCAACCGCATCAATGCAATTCTTGGTTTGGCTGGATTAGGCACAACCGTTGTCACCGCAGGTAGCACAATCGCGGGACCACATAGCACCGTTGCGATCAACTTAGCGCAAGCCAATCAAGACGCCAGCACTGTTGTCGCAGCAAAACAAATCCCCGTGCGAATCTCTGTTTTGAGTAGAGCTCGCGCCGCTAGCCGTAGTGAAATTCGCACCAGCAGCGCGGACGCAGCAGCTTTAAATGCTGCCGCCAGCGCACCAAGCGAAACAGCTAACGTAACTGGAGTTTTAACAGCGACAGATCGACAAACTCTGCGCGCCTTCGCGGCGGACAGCAGCCAACTCGACACCATCGTGTCTGACACACAGCAAGAACTTGATGACCAAATCGCGGCAGCTAACGCGGCACAGGCCGCTGCAAATATCGTTGCAGCAAAGCAAGCACGACAAAAACTAGAAAGCCAGTACAGTACGAGTGGAAATGTCACTTATCCAGACAAAGTTGGTCAGCCAACCCGTTCGTACAATGCGCCCTTGCCCAGTGCTGCTCAGATTGCCGATCGAGTATCGCCAGTTGCTGGTGGATTCCAGTTAAGTGCCCGCTTTGGTCAGCGTGGCGGGATTTGGTCAACTGGTTGGCACACCGGCCTAGATTTCGTAGTCCCAACAGGAACAGTAGTTCGGGCCGCGGCTTCAGGCACCATCATCAATGCTGGCTGGGCCGGCGCCTACGGTAACCGCATTGAAATCGACTGTGGCGATGGCTACATCGTGACTTACAACCACTTATCTCGGATCGAAATTTCATCTGGAACAGTGAAGGCTGGGCAGGAGCTTGGTCGTTCAGGGGCAACCGGAAACATCACTGGGCCGCATTTGCACTTTGAAGTTTTATACAACGGAACTTTTGTTAATCCGGCCGTTTGGCTTTGGGGCGCATCGCGCTAATTTGCGTGCGACTACCTTCCTGAAGTAAATCTTCAATCAACTATTGTTAAATTTTTTCAACTGGTGCATACCGCAGTAGCAAACGCTTTTCGCCAGCACTCTTGAAATCGATGGTAGCCTCGGCTTTCTCATTCTCGCCTGCTACCGCAACAACTGTGCCCATCCCAAACTTGTCGTGTAAAACTCGATCGCCAACAGCAAGCGCCAGTACTGGCTCATCCCGGCGACTTGTTCGCCCAGAGTCGAAACCAGAAAGCCCAAGTGGTTTTTGCTCGTCCCCCATGCGAACTACAAGTGATTCAGGCAAATCCGCTAGGAATCTAGATTCTGGATTGTATTGTGGCTGACCCCAAGTTGAGCGTGTGATGGAGCGAGTTAGATACAAGCGCGCCATCGCACGGGTCATGCCCACATAGGCCAAGCGACGTTCCTCTTCGAGTTCGCGCGCTGAACTCAACGAGCGGATGTGCGGGAAAATTCCATCTTCCATCCCCGTTAAAAATACAACAGGAAATTCAAGGCCTTTCGCGGTGTGCAGTGTCATCAAGGTAACTACCCCGCCATGCTGCCCGTCGGTAGGAATTTCATCAGCATCGGCAACTAGCGAAATCTGCTCAAGGAAATCAGCCAAAGTAGCTTTGCGGTCTGGTTCACCTTCAATTTGGAACTGCTCTTCAAACTCACGAGCCACTGATTCGAGTTCAGAAATGTTCTCAACCCGAACTTCATCTTGTGGATCGCGGCTTGCCGACAGTTCAGTTAGATAACCCGAAGACTCCATCGCAGCGGCCAGAATGTCGGCTGGGCCTGCCCCGGACTCGTCTAAGGTGCGCAAGTTGCTCATCAAGTGATCGAAACCGCGGATTGCATTTGCTGAACGCGCTGCCAAAGTATTTATTTCATCTACTCGACTAACCGATTCGCTAAATGAAATCCGATTTCGGTAGGCAAAATTATCAACGGCTTCTTCAGCTTTATCGCCAATACCGCGCCGTGGTACATTCAAGATTCGGCGCATCGCTACATCGTCCGATGGATTTGCGACTGCTTTTAGGTAAGCGATGGCATCGCGGACTTCTTTACGTTCATAGAACCGAGTGCCGCCAACCACTTTATATGGAATGCCACGGCGCATGAAGACTTCTTCAACACTTCGAGATTGATTGTTTGTTCGATAGAACACAGCAACATCGCGATACTGAACCCCGTGGTTATCAATTAGCTCACCGATAGTACGCACAATGAAATCAGCTTCGTGATGCTCATCGGATGCGGAGAAGATTGTGATTTTTTCGCCTTCGCCAGCGGCGCTCCAAAGCCGTTTAGCCGGCCGGCCAGAGTTCTTTTCGATAATTGAGTTGGCACTCGAGAGGATGTTTTGCGTTGACCGATAATTCTGTTCAAGGACAACAGTGTTGGCATCAGGGTAATCGCGCTCGAATTCAACAATGTTTCGAATTGTTGCGCCGCGAAAAGCGTAAATGCTTTGATCGGCGTCGCCAACAACACATAATTCAGCAGGCGGGACACCATCTTTACCATCGCCGACAAGTTCACGAACTAAAACATATTGTGCGTGGTTAGTGTCCTGATATTCATCGACCAATACATGACGGAATTTTCGGTGGAAATATTCAGCTACATCTGGGAAAGACTGAAGTAAGGCAACTGTGTGGTTAATCAAGTCATCAAAGTCAACAGCGCTTGCCTGCATTAATCGACGTTGGTATTCGCGATAAACCTGCGCCACCATTTCGTCTTGTGGTTCGGTTGCCTTTCGAGCAGCATCTTCGTAATCAATAAGTTCATTTTTCAAGTTACTAACTTGCGAGAGCATGAACCTAGGAGTGAACATTTTAGGATCGAGGTTCAGATCTTTAATCACAATGGACATCAGGCGCAAACTGTCTTGCGTATCGTAAATGGTGAATTGCGCACGCAGACCGAGTCGATGCCCTTCCGCTCGCAAAATACGCACACATGCCGAGTGAAAAGTTGAAACCCACATGGCTCGCGCTGCTGGGCCGACAATATGCGCCACTCGTTCGCGCATTTCTCCAGCGGCTTTATTGGTGAATGTAATTGCCAGTAGTTCACCGGGTGAAACATTTCGTTTGGCAAGTAAATATGCAATGCGCCTTGTGAGGACCCGTGTTTTACCCGAGCCTGCGCCAGCAACAACTAGCAGCGCGGAACCCTCATGGGTTACAGCTTTGCGCTGTGGATCATTGAGATCATCTAAGAGTTCGTCTGACACATAGTCAGTCTAGAGATAGGCAGTGACGCGCCTGACGGTGCAGGGAGTATGTGGAACGCAATTCTGAGTGAAAAGTATTTCAGGTTTGGGCTAGTTGCAATGGTTAGCGATTTACCCTGATGGCGATAAAGATGTTAACCAATGTCAAAACACCGACGCCAGCCCACCACTTCGTTTTATCGCCGTCAACCTTGCGACCCATCACGCAAAGCGCCAATATCCCTAGAGAGATTGCGAACTTAACGAAAACGATTGAGTAATTAAGTTCTGGTTCATCCTTGATGTAATTCATCGCACGCAAATCCACCATGATTAAACCAGTTGCAACTTGCAGGCTAGCGCCGTGCAACATAGCTGGGTGAATACCGCGAGTTCCTCTACTTAACTCAATGAAATAGCCGACAATAATGGCCAAGATACCAATCCCGTGCAGGATAAAAGCTACTTTGTAGACTGCGTCCATTTCATTACTCCCATTCGATGGTGCCCGGTGGCTTACTTGTTATGTCCAGCACAACCCGGTTTACTTCTCGCACTTCATTTGTGATGCGCGTAGAAATTTTTGCCAGTAATTCGTAGGGTAAACGGCTCCAGTCAGCAGTCATTGCGTCTTCGCTTGATACAGGACGCAAAACAATTGGATGACCATAAGTTCGCCCATCACCCTGCACGCCAACACTTCGAACATCAGCAAGTAGCACGACTGGGAATTGCCAAATTGCTGAATCTAAGCCAGCAGCAGTTACTTCTTCCCGCACAATTGCATCGGCCGCGCGCAGGATTTCCAACCGCTCGAAATCTACTGCGCCAACAATGCGAATACCAAGGCCGGGACCAGGGAATGGATGACGCATAACCATTTCAGTTGGCAAACCAAGTTCCGCGCCCACAGCTCGTACTTCATCTTTGAAAAGTTCGCGAAGCGGTTCAACTAATTTGAATTTCAGATCGTCTGGCAGGCCACCAACATTGTGATGACTCTTAATAGTTGCAGCGCCAGTTCCGCCACCACTTTCGACTACATCTGGGTAAAGTGTGCCCTGTACTAAGAAATCGATTGGCTTACCATCTTCGCCTGCCTGGTTTACTAGTTCAAGTTGCGCATCTTCAAAGACGCGGATGAACAGCCGACCTATGGTTTTGCGCTTTTCCTCCGGGTCAACTACTCCAGCAAGTTCACTCAAGAAACGCTCAGCTGCGTCGACCACAACTAGCTTGATGCCTGTTGCTGCAACATAGTCGCGTTCGACCTGTTCGCGCTCGCCTGCTCGCAGTAACCCATGGTCAACAAAAACACAGGTTAAATTATCACCCACTGCTTTGTGCACAAGAGCCGCTGCAACAGCAGAATCGACACCACCGGAAAGCCCACAAATAACCTGCGCGTCGCCAACCTGCGCTTTAATGCGGGCAACCTGCTCGTCCACAATGCCAGCGGTGGTCCAGTCTGGTGAAAGCCCAGCAATGTCGTACAAGAAGTGCGTCAAGATGTCTTGGCCGAATTGAGTGTGCCCAACTTCCGGGTGGAACTGTACCCCAGCAAATTTGCGAGCTAGATCTTCAAACGCGGCAACTGGTGCGCCCGCGGTAGTTGCGGTAACACTAAAACCAGCCGGCGCTTCATGAACTGCGTCACCATGACTCATCCATACACTTTGAGTTTCAGGCAACGAAGCAAACAAACACTTGCTATCGGTAACACTTAATTGGGTCGCGCCGAATTCAGATAGGCCGGTTTTGGCCACGGTACCGCCCAGAGCATCAGCCATTGCCTGGAATCCGTAACAGATGCCGAATACTGGAAGTCCCGCTTCAAAAAGCTTGGGATCAACCTGCGGAGCATTTGGTTCGTAAACACTTGAGGGTCCACCAGAGAGAATCACTGCCTGTGGATTCTTCGCCAGCATGTCAGCTACTGACATTGTGCTGGGAACTACTTCAGAGTAGATGTGAGCTTCGCGCACTCGACGGGCAATCAACTGGGCATATTGCGCCCCGAAATCAACAACTAGGACCGGGCGAACATCTGTCACTGCTCTAGCCTATTGCAGAGCTGCGCTACCCAGTTTCTGGTATGTGCCTAGCGACCAGCAGTAAGCGCAATTTCACAGCGCTGTAATTCTTTAAGGTCTGAATATCCACAAGTTGCCATGGCTTTACGCAATGCGCCCAAGATGTTCATGGTGCCATCTGCAACCTGTGAAGGGCCATTGAGAATTTCAGCTAAGGTACCCACGGTGCCTAGTTCAACGAGTTCACCACGAGGCAGGTCGCTATGAGTGGCTTCTAACCCCCAGTGACGGCCACTACCTGGGGCATCGGTTGCTCGAGCGAATACCGAACCACACATCACTGCATCGGCGCCAAGAGCAATAGCTTTTGCGAAATCACCGCTGCGTCCAATTGAACCATCAGCAATTACTGAAACGTAACGACCACCAGATTCGTCAAGGTAGTCACGACGCGCAGCAGCAACATCCGCCACAGCACTTGCCATTGAAACTTTGACGCCCAATACATCAGCTGTGGTGTGCGCAGCCCCGCCACCAAACCCAACAAGAACGCCGGCAGCGCCAGTTCGCATTAAGTGCAATGCAGTTGTGTAGGTAGCGCAGCCACCAACAATTACTGGCACATCAAGTTCATAAATAAATTCTTTTAGGTTGAGTGAAATGCCGCTATCAGAAACATGCTCGGCACTTACAGTTGTGCCACGAATTACGAAGATATCCACGCCGGCTTCAACTACTGACTTGGCAAACTCTGCAGTGCGCTGTGGACTTAGTGCCCCGGCAACAGTTATACCTGCATCACGCATTTGTTTAATGCGCGCGGTAATAAGTTCTGGCTGGATTGGCGCGGAATAAATTTCCTGCAGTTTTGCAATTGCGCCTTTAGGGTCAAGTTTTGCAATATCTTTAAGTGGCTTAGTTGGATCCTCGTAGCGAGTCCAAAGACCTTCGAGGTTTAGTACCGCAAGGCCACCAGCCGCGCCGAATACAGTTGCCGACTCTGGTGAAACTACCGAGTCCATTGGCGCGGCAATTACTGGATGATCAAATGAGTAAGCATCAATTTTCCAAGCGAGCGAAACCAGCGAGGTGTCGCGAGTACGTCGGCTCGGAACAAGTGAAACGTCGTCAAAAGAATAAGAAACATGGGCACGCTTTTGCCCACCAATCTCCACGTCAGTCATCGGATCTCCTATCGCACGTGGTAATTCGGGGCTTCGGTAGTTAGTTGCACATCGTGCGGATGGCTTTCTTTCAAGCCAGCAGCTGTGATGCGAACTAAGCGACCTTTATCTTTCAGTTCTTGAACTGTTGCAGCGCCAGCGTATCCCATCGATGCGCGCAGGCCACCAATAAGTTGATGTGACACTGCTGCAAGTGGGCCACGGAATGGGACCTGACCTTCGATACCCTCTGGAACAAGCTTGTCTTCAGAAAGCACATCGTCTTGGAAGTAGCGGTCTTTACTGTACGACTTCGCTTCCCCGCGCGATTGCATAGCGCCCAGTGAGCCCATGCCACGGTACAACTTGTATTGCTTGCCGTTAACAAACACCAACTGGCCGGGAGCCTCTTCACAACCTGCAAGAAGTGAGCCAATCATAACGACGTCAGCGCCGGAAACCAGAGCCTTAGCGATGTCACCTGAATACTGAACGCCACCATCACCAATTACTGGAACCCCAGCTGGTCCAGCGGCCAACGACGCTTCGTAGATAGCAGTGACTTGCGGCACTCCGACCCCAGCAACAACGCGAGTTGTGCAAATACTGCCTGGACCCACACCAACTTTGATACCGTCGGCGCCAGCGTCAATAAGCGCCTGTGCCCCCGCGCGGGTTGCAATGTTTCCACCAATAATTTGGATTGTGGTTTCTTTCTTTAACCGAGTCACCATTTCAAGAACAAAGCGTTGATGACCATGCGCAGTGTCAACAACCAGAACGTCAACACCTGCTTCAACTAATGCCATCGAACGCCCGTAAGCGTCTTCGCCAACGCCAACTGCGGCGCCAACCATTAATCTGCCTGTGGCATCTTTGGTTGCCAGCGGGTAACGATCGCTCTTTACATAATCCTTGACAGTGATAAGACCAGTCAGGCGACCAGCTGCATCGACAAGCGGGAGTTTTTCAATTTTGCTCTGGCGCAAAAGTTCAAGAGCATCTTCACCCTTGATATCAGGGCTACCAGTGATAAGCGGCATCGGTGTCATGACATCTCGCACCTGGCGGAACATGTCGTCTTCAAAACGCATGTCGCGATTGGTGACGATACCTACTAAAACACCCTGGTCATCTACAACTGGCACACCGCTGATGCGGTATCGGCCACACAACTGATCAACATGTTGCAGCGTGTCATCTGCACTACACGTTATTGGGTTATTGACCATGCCAGCTTCGCTGCGCTTAACCAGGTCAACCTGAAGGGCCTGGTCGGTAATCGAAAGGTTGCGATGCAAAATACCCAGGCCACCTTGACGGGCCATAGCAATAGCCATTCGACCTTCAGTCACTGTGTCCATAGCTGATGAGAGCAGCGGAATTTGCAGGGTGATTTCACGGGTTAGGCGGGTGGAAGTATTTACTTCGCTTGGAACTACATCGCTGGCATCAGGCATAAGTAAGACATCGTCAAATGTCAGGCCAAGCATTGCGAATTTTTCGGGTAGTTCCGGTGTCATGTGTACCTCGTGACTGTCGTGGCAAGTCACTCAAGGTTACCGCCAAGCGGGCCTTGGGTAAAAATTAGTGGCCGCAGGCTTGGGCTAACGAGATTAGCGTCTGCGCCAAAGTAGAGGTGTTGGTGACATCGCCGGGTAAGTCCGCGCCCCAGCCTGGGCCAATAGCGAGTTTTAGTGGTGCTGGGCGCTGTGGTTCAATTGCGCGCCAAGTTTCCAAATCTGCCGTTCCGAGGGACTGCGACCAAATTACGACCGCGCTCGGGCCAAGTTTGCGACACGTCGAAGCTAAAGCCTCTGCTGGCATACGAGCGCCCAAAATTCGGCTTGAGATCTGATGTTCGGCTAGCGCCGCCGCAACAGCATAAAGTGGCAGTGTGTGTTGTTCATGTGGAGCTGACACCAGTAGAACTGGTCGAGCATTTACCGGCTGATCGATCGATAACGAAACTGCTTTTAGTTCGCTGATAATTACTTCGGAGAGCATGTGCTCTATTTCAGTTCCCTCACCGGTGCTTGCCCATTTTTCACCCAGTGCAACTAACACTGGCACAATCACATTGTCCCAAGTCCAGAGCACTCCCTTTGAATCGAGCAACCGTGACACTAAAACGTGGCAAGCGTTATCGTCCAACATCGCAGCTGCGCGAGTCAGCCCCCGACACGCATTTTTCGGACTATCAAATTCAATTACGCCCTCAGGCATTTCTTCATTTGTGACTAGGTGTAATTCGGTAAGTGGCTTAACTAGATTTTTTAAGTCTGAAATCTGCGCTACCCTGGCCGCTTCAGCTGGCATAACGCCATCCATCACGAGACGACGCATAATTTCTAGTCGGGCCATGTCGTCTGAGTTATAGCGGCGATGTTTTCCTGGCATGTGTTGGCTTGGTCCCATTCCATAACGGCGATCCCAAGTTCGCAATGTATCTGGAGCAACCCCAATTCGCCGAGCCACAGCGGCCACAGTTAGACCCGCCTCGGGGCTGGTATTTGGCGCGCTTTCCATTTGTCTATTGTGATACTGAACACACAAATGCGCATTATTTAGCGGTTTTGCTCGTTTTTTAGGCGACTCGCCTGACTAACTTTGCCAAAATACTTGACCAACCTATGAACCGCTTTGTACATTAGGAGCAGAGATACTCTCGGAAACACCTTCACTGAATAGGACCTGCACATGGCGGATCTGACTCGACTCCCTGGCCCAAACGCCGATTTTTGGGACTGGCAACTAGACGCACTATGCCGCGGCCTTGATTCAGCAGTGTTTTATCACCCAGATGGTGAACGAGGACAAGCACGTGAGCGCCGAGTGGCAAATGCTAAAGCCGTTTGCACCGCCTGCCCAGTTATTGCTCAGTGCTTGGAACATGCGCTTGCAGTTCGTGAACCATACGGCGTCTGGGGTGGCCTAAGTGAAGAAGAACGCGATGTTTTGCAGCGTCGCAAGGACCGCAAGGACCGCGACGTCCAAGTAAGTTAAATAGTTTTTGTTGTGTAACCGAAAAGTAATGGCCCCGAGAAAATCTCGGGGCCATTACTTTTTTCTAGAATTTAGTGTGCGTGCCCGTGATGCTTGTGGCCATGACCACTAGCTTCATCTGAGTCAGTTTCTTTCTTTTCAACAACAAGCACTTCAGTTGTTAGCAGCATGCCAGCAATTGAAGCTGCGTTTTCAAGCGCACTGCGAGTCACCTTGACCGGGTCAATAACACCCATGCCAATTAGATCGCCGTATTCACCAGTTGCTGCGTTAAGACCCTGGCCAACGCCAAGTTCGGCAACTTTAGCGGTGACAACATAACCTTCGAAACCAGCATTCTCAGCAATCCAACGAAGTGGCTCAACAGCACCCTTACGCACAATTTGTACGCCAGTTGCCTGATCACCAGTGAGACCAAGATTGCCTTCAAGAACTGCAACTGCGTGAACTAAAGCCGAACCGCCACCAGAGACGATTCCTTCTTCAATCGCTGCGCGAGTTGCTGAGACAGCATCTTCGATGCGGTGCTTCTTTTCTTTAAGTTCAACTTCGGTGTGCGCGCCAACCTTGATTACACAAACGCCACCAGAGAGTTTGGCTAGTCGTTCCTGCAATTTTTCGCGATCCCAATCGGAATCTGAATTTTCTGATTCACGACGAATCTGCGCAACGCGATCAGCCACAACTGAACTATCGCCACCACCATCAACAATTGTGGTGTTGTCCTTAGAAACAATCACGCGACGAGCGGTACCAAGTACCTCAACGCCAACCTGATCAAGCTTCAAACCAATTTCTGGAGCAACAACAGTTGCGCCAGTAAGGATTGCGATATCTTCCAAGATAGCCTTGCGGCGATCACCGAAAGCAGGAGCCTTTACAGCAACTGATGGGAAGGTGCCACGAATCCGGTTAACTACCAAAGTAGAAAGCGCTTCACCATCAACATCTTCAGAGATAATCATTAGCGGTTTGCCAGACTGTGCAATCTTTTCCAAGATAGGTAGCAATTCAGAAACGCTGGAGATTTTGTTCTGTGACAGCAAGATGTATGGATTTTCCAAAATGGCTTCCATACGATCGGCATCAGTTACGAAGTACGGTGAAATGTAACCCTTGTCGAACTGCATACCTTCAGTGAATTCAAGTTCAGTTGCAGTGGTGCTTGATTCTTCAACAGAAATAACACCGTCCTTGCCAACCTTGTCGAATGCATCAGCAATTAACTCACCGATTAGGTTGTCCTGGCTGCTAATAGCAGCAACCTGAGCAATTTCTTCTTTACCTGCAACTGGGCGGGCAATACGCAAAAGTTCTTCTTGCACCGCAGCAACCGCTGCATCAATGCCAGCTTTAAGATCGCGTGGTGCGCCGCCAGCGGCGACAACCTTTAGACCTTCGCGAACAAGCGCCTGCGCCAAAACGGTTGCGGTAGTTGTTCCGTCACCGGCAACATCGTTGGTCTTGGTGGCAACTTCTTTAGCTAACTGCGCACCAAGGTTTTCGTATGGATCATCAAGTTCAATCTCTTTGGCGATTGTCACACCATCATTAGTGATGGTCGGCGCGCCCCAAGATTTGCTGATGACCACATTGCGACCGCGTGGACCAAGAGTTACCTTGACAGCGTCCGCAAGTGCATTTACTCCACGCTCAAGCGCGCGACGAGCTTCCTCGTCGAATTCAACGGTTTTTGGCATTGACTACTTCTCTACAATTGCCAAGATGTCGCGGGCATTTAGCAACAAGTACTCAGTGCCTGCGTACTTCACTTCAGTGCCGCCGTACTTTGAATAGATAACAACATCGCCGACTTTGACATCAACTGGGATGCGGTTCTGCCCTGATTCATCAAAACGACCGGGACCAACTGCGATTACTGTGCCTTCTTGTGGCTTTTCTTTTGCAGTATCTGGGATTACCAAACCTGAAGCAGTAGTCTGCTCGGCTTCCAATGACTGAACGAGGATGCGATCCTCAAGTGGCTTAATGTTGACCGACACGGCCTGTCTCCTATTGCTAGATTTTCCTGCGATTAGCACTCGAAAGGCTCGGGTGCTAATCCAAATCTAAAAGGGAATTGGCACTCGGTCAATTTGAGTGCCAAAAACAGGGATTATCAGCCCAAATCGAGTAAAACTGGCAATTCAGTGGGGCCAAACCACGAAAGTTCACCATTTTGGTCAACTTGGAAGAAAGCCGCTACATCTTTGGCCCGAATAGGCATACTCACCTGCACCAAACCAAGTTCTGGGTTTTGTTCGCTTACGTGCACATCAGATGCTTGTGCTACTAATACAAAGCCGGGCTGTGTGCCAGCATCAGCTGCTTTTTGCAAGATCTCTTCATCGAGAACTTCAGAGTCAGTTTCGTCTTGCATGAGAATCCATTGCTGGGTTTGCGCGAAAACAGTGAGTTCCCTGACAACATCGCTAGCAATTACGCCTTGACCATTTAGTAACTCCAGGTCACTGCGATTTACTACGCAATATATCCGCATGAAGTTAGCGCACAATCTGTGGTTCAACATCAAGTGCGATGCCAAACTTTGTGTGGACAGTTTCTTGAATGTGCGCCGCTAGCTCAAGAACATCCGTTGCCGTCCCTGATCCCCTGTTTGTGATCGCAAGCGAATGCTTATTCGAAATTGTGACTCGGTCGTTCAAGCCAAAACCTTTACTTAAGCCAGAATTTTCGATTAACCAAGCGGCACTAACTTTTGTTCTGCCATCGGCAGTTGCCCAAGCGGATGCACCATCAGGTGCAACAGCAACAATTGGGTTAGTGAAGAACGATCCAGTACTCCAAGTGTCGTGATCTGCGTCAGATAAAATCATGCCTTTGCTAGCGCGCACAGCCAGCACAGCAGCACGCACATCTTGCAATGCAATGCGCGAACCAAGTTCAACATTAAGTTGGGCCGCCAACTCGTTATAACTAATTGGCTGGGAAATCGTGCCGAGTGGTAATTGAAAGATAACGCTTAAGATAACCCAGCGAGTTGGGTGTGTCTTAAATATTGAGCTGCGATATCCGAACTCACAATTTTGCATGAACAAGGTTTCAACTTTTTGAGTTTCACGGTTATAGGCCCGCACCTGTGCGATGGTGTCGCTGACTTGTTGACCGTATGCGCCAACATTTTGGGTTGGTGTGGCACCAACTGTGCCCGGAATACCCGAAAGTGTCTCAACACCAGTCCAGCCCGATGACACGGCAAGTGCCACAAAATCGTCCAGATTCTCGCCGGCTTGCACAGTGACCCAAGCCCCGGCACAAGCGCTGGCATCATTTTCAATACCTTTGTTAGCAATTACTAATACATCGCCCGCAAAGTCATCCGACACAACCAGGTTGCTACCACTGCCGATAATTAGTAGCGAGCGCCCATCGGCATCAGCCTGGGCAACTATTTCAATTATCTGCTCTTGCGAAGTGGCCACGGTGAGTGAATTGGGCGTACCACCAACGCGCAAGGTGGTGTATTCGGCAAGCGATGTCATGATGACTTCTATTGTGGCAGGCGAACTGTGGCGCGAGCTTGACCCAAGACAGTTTGCTCGGCAAAAACTGCGCTCAGATCAATGCGCACAGTGCCGTCGTCATTAATTGCAGCAACTTTTGCGCCAAAAGTAACGAGCACACCTTCAGCGGTGTTAGGCACTACTACTGGCCGGGTCATACGAACTGAGTAGTCAATTACAGCGGTTGGGTCTTTAACCCAATCAGTCACTACCTGAATTGCCGCGCCCATAGTTAACATGCCATGCGCAATAATGTCTGGAAGACCAACAGATTTAGCCACGACTTCATCTTGATGGATTGGGTTCATGTCGCCTGAAGCTTGTGCATATGCAATTAACTGCGCTCGGGTAAAAAACTTTTCAACGACGGGCAACTCATCGCCGACGACTAGGGCAGAAAAATCTGTCATGATTCTTCGCCACGAACAACTAGCTTGCTCCAACCAGTGACAACAGGTTCGCCATTGGAAGTTACTTCGGTGCGAAATACTGCGATGTCGTTATTGCCAAGTGCTTTAATTTCTTCAATTACAGTTGTGACAACAAGTTTGTCACCAACTTTTATTGGGCGAACATATTCAAATCTTTGGTCACTATGAACAATGCGCGAGTAATCCATGTTCAGTGCTGGATCGTGAAATGACTTTTCCATTGCGGCCATGGTGGCAACGATTGGGAAAGTAGGTGGGGCGCAAACTGAATCATGCCCCAGGGACAATGCATATTCGCTATCGCGATAAATCGGATTACTATCACCGATTGCATCCGCGAAAGCTGCGATGTTTTCGGGTGTGACAAGATACGGCTGCGACGCAGGGTACGCGTGAGCGATCATGTCGTGGTTCATACCCACGGGCTACACCTCTTAACGTTAAGGATTAGCGAGTTTCTTTATGAACCGTGTGCTTGTTGCAACGTGGGCAATGCTTCTTGATTTCCAGGCGATCTGGATCATTGCGGCGGTTCTTACGTGAGATGTAGTTACGTTCTTTACATTCTTCGCAAGCCAAAGTAATTTTCGGACGAATATCGTTACGAGCCACTGTCGTGCCTTTCATTTGTTGACTTAACGGTTGTTAAGTCAGGTCTTGCGTTTGGTACCGAGGGCCGGACTTGAACCGGCGACACAGCGATTATGAGCCGCTTGCTC
>JBAXKB010000011.1:0-30344 GCA_037137575.1 Actinomycetes bacterium | reverse complement strand
CACATCGCCAACTTCTTTATTGGCTACGCGGGCAAGAATGAAGAGTAAGTCACTTAACCGGTTTAGATAAGTAGCGGCAAGCGGATTTACACCACCGTGATACATGTCGATAGCAGCCCAAGTGCTTCGCTCAGCTCTACGGGCAACTGTGCGCGCAACGTGTAGGCGAGCAGCAGCTTCAGTGCCACCAGGCAAAATGAATGAGCGAAGTGCTTCAACCTCTTCATTGAAGGTGTCGCAGGCAGATTCCAGGCGATCGATATATTCAGGAGTTACCCGAAGAGGCTCATGTGGCGGATTATCAATGATTGGTGTGCACAAGTCGGCGCCGACATCGAAAAGATCGTTCTGGATGTCTACCAACAATGTGGTTACGTCGGCACGAAGTCCGCTTGTAGTTACCGCAAGGCCGATTGCGCTGTTGGCTTCATCAACATCGGCATACGCTTTTAGTCTTGGATCATTCTTGCCAGTACGGCTCATGTCACCAAGATTTGTTGTGCCATCATCGCCAGTACGGGTATAAATACGAGTCAAATTAACCATAAATCCCACTCTAGAGCGCCTATTGGTATCTTGCCTGCTGGGCAGGCGTTATTCTCTTTTATCGTGGATGTTTTTCGGATTGCGGGGGCTGCGCGCCTAGTTGGAACGGTTTCGGTCTCTGGCGCAAAAAATAGTTCCCTTAAGTTGATGGCTGTGGCACTTTTGGCCACTGGCACATCCACCATTCACGCTGTGCCAGATATCCTTGATGTGACCATCATGGCCGAACTTTTGCGTCGCCTTGGTTGCACGGTCGATTACAACCCGCAGACTGAAACCATCGTGATTGATGTACCTGCCCAGATTGAGCATCGCGCTGACTACGACCTTGTTCGCCGAATGCGCGCATCTATTGCGGTACTCGGTCCACTTGTGGCCCGAACTGGGGCTGCTGACGTAGCTCTGCCAGGTGGCGACAACATCGGCTCTCGTGGGCTCGACATGCACATTGCCGGACTGGAGCGCATGGGCGCTGAGGTAACCAGCGAACACGGTTATCTTGTTGTGCACGCGCCGGCCGAAGGGTTACACGGCACACATGTCTACTTAGATTTCCCGAGTGTTGGCGCGACCGAAACACTTTTGATGGCTGCCGTGACTGCGAACGGCCAGACAGTAATCGACAATGCTGCGCGTGAACCAGAAATTGTTGATATTTGTGAAATGTTACTCAACATGGGCGCTGACATTCAAGGTGTTGGCACATCATTGTTAACAGTTAATGGAGTTAGTTCGCTAAGTCCGGTGGAACACACAACAGTTGCCGATCGAATTGTGGCTGCCACTTGGGCTGTTGCTGCGGTTATGACTGGGGGCGATATCACAATCTTGAATGCCCGCGCCGAACACATGGCTCTTCCGCTCGAGAAACTAAGCGCAGCAGGGGCAACCATTGAATCTGTCGAAAATGGCATTCGAGTTCGCATGGACCGGCGGCCCACAGCCGTGGATATCGTCACTTTGCCATATCCAGGTTTCCCAACAGATCTTCAGCCACAATTCATCGCTATGAACTCAATTGCGGATGGCTCTGCCATGATCACGGAGAACCTATTCGAAGCTCGCTTTAGATTCGTGCAAGAACTTAGCCGTCTTGGGGCAGAGGTTCGAACTGATGGCCACCATGCATTGGTTCGGGGCAAGCCATTACTTTCTGGTGCGCCGGTTGAATCCACCGATATTCGCGCCGGCGCTGGCTTAGTTTTAGCTGGGTTAGTTGCTGAAGGGGTAACGACTGTGCACGGTATTGAACACATTGATCGTGGCTATGTCGGATTTGAAAAGCAACTGGTTGCACTTGGCGCGCCAATTACCCGCGAAGTAATTAACGACCTCGACTAAGTATCGATTGAGCACGCTTTTCATCGGCTGGCCAAATCAAAATTCTTGGCCCTTCAGTTGTTGTAGCAAGTGTTGCCTTAATTCCTGAATCCGTTAACCTGCGGCGCAGCATCTCACCCTGAATGTAATCGGCAGGGGATGCGATTGGGATTAACATTCCGTACTCATCCGGTGAACCTTTTTGGCTCGGGCGTTCAACAACAGATTTTCCTCGGGCAAACGCCCAGCGCAGGATCAAAACCATGACACCAATCGCCAGCAGACCAACTACAGGACCAAATACATACGAGAACGAGTTCCAACGTGGCATTCCTTAAGTGTGCAGGCATCTACGCGATTACGCACTTTAATCGAAATATTGCACTGGTTTTACTTGGAAGCGTCGACACAAAAGGCGAACGACTAAAACAAACTCAATTCATCGCCCTGATGGCCACGCAGGGCGTCGTAATTAACAACCACACATTCAATTCCACGATCTTGCGCCAGAGTGCGAGCTTGCGGTTTAATTTCCTGCGCCGCGAAGATGCCGCGTACTGGACGCAGCAGAGGATCGCGGTTTAGAAGTTCTAGGTAACGAGTCAGCTGTTCCACGCCATCGATTTCGCCGCGGCGTTTAATCTCGATGGCCACAGCCTGACCACTCGCATCAACACACATGATGTCAACCGGACCAATTGCGGTAGGGAACTCGCGGCGGTTGAGTGTCCAACCATCGCCAAAAGTTTCTAGATGTTCGGCAAGTAATTCTTGTAGGTGTGCTTCAACGCCATCTTTAACAAGGCCCGGATCAAAACCAAGTTCGTGTGACGAATCATGATGAATTTCGTGAACCGAGATGATTAGCCGTTCGCCTGACTTGTTGGTGACAGTCCAAGTCTCAATCCCTTCATCACTAGTTGTTGGGTTGAAGGTACATGGTGGGCTCATCCAGTTAAGTGGCTTATAGGCGCGATCATCAGCGTGAATTGAAACACTGCCATCAGACTTAATCAGAATTAACCGCTGGGCTACCGGCAAATGGGCGCTTAATCGACCAACATAATCAACCTGGCAGGTGGCAATTACTAAGCGCATTGTTCAAGCGTATAAAGGTGCCAAAGCTCAGGGTTCAGCAACCCTTCGCAGTTGCTCTGATATCTTTGCAATTGCCTAGAATTGACCTATGGGTCGTCACAACCGCCGAGAACCACTTCCGGAGCCACGCGAATTTAATCCCAATGGCACAAGGAAACTGGAGACCACTTCTGATGGCAGTTGGGTAACTCAGCAAATTTCCGGAGCAGATTCGACCAAAACATATAGATGCCCTGGTTGCGATCAGTTGATTGCTAGCGGGGTAGCACACATGGTTGCCTGGGAATATTTCAATGGAAGTTTAGATGAAGGTGTAGAGACTCGGCGGCACTGGCACAAAGCCTGCTGGGCTAATCGACGGAACAGAAGGTAGACGTGGCTGATCTAGCAGCAAACAATGTGTTGCCTGCGCGACGTGAGCCAATCACACTAACTACCGCAGATGGGTTTAAGTTAGTGGGCGAATTAGCATTGCCCGAACAGGGCGAACCATTGGCCACCATAATCTGCCTGCACCCAAATCCAACTGGTGGCGGCATGATGGACAGCCACCTATTTCGTAAAGCAGCTTGGCGATTGCCGGCTTTGGCCCAAGTAGCAATTCTGCGTTTCAACTTTCGTGGCACAAGCAGCGCTGATGGAACAAGTGAAGGCGCTTACGACAAAGGTCACCTAGAAGGTCACGACCTTAAAGCTGCCTTGGATTTTGCTATTGCCCGAAACCTGCCCAACATTTGGCTTGTTGGCTGGTCCTTTGGCACAGACGTTTTGTTGATGCACGGAAATATTGATCCGATACAAGGCGGCATTCTGTTTAGTCCACCGTTGAAATGGAGTGACGAATCTGCTTTGCAGAGTTGGGCAGATTCAGGTCGTCCACTAGTGGCTCTTGTGCCCGAACTAGATGAGTATTTAACTCCAGAGCAAGCTCTACCAAGGTTTGCCAAAGTTCCACAATGCGAAACCATTGGCATCGCGGATTGCAAGCACTTATGGGTGGGCGAGAAGTTCGTGCGCATTGCTTGGGATGAAGCATTAAAACGAATTCGTCCTGATCTGCCAGCACTTACTTGGCAATGGGATGGCCCGATGAATAAGTGGGACGATTTACAGGGTCGGCTCACTTAATGAGTGTCTCGCTAACCTTCGATAGCTATGGCTCGGCAGATAATCCAGCGGTGGTGCTGATTCATCCATTTCCATTTCGCGCGCAGTTTTGGTCGGCCATTGCACCAGAGATAGCCAAGGCAGGTTTCTTCGTTATTGCGCCCAACCTTCGTGGTTGTGCAACCAGCCCGAATAATGATGCTGAACCTGATATTGATTTGCTAGCTGCAGATGTGTGGCAATTGCTGGCCGAGCAGGGGATTGAGCAGGCAACAATTCTGGGAGTTTCGCTTGGGGGTTATGTAACGCTTGCGATGCTGCGCGCGAACCCTGAAGCAGTCGCTGGCATCGGGCTGATTGACACAAAAGTCACAGCAGATTCACCAGCTGCTGCCCGAAACCGCCAGCGCATTGCATCAGACATAATTACGGCACACATTTCAGTTGCAGATTATGCCGAACAAATGTTGCCCACGCTGCTGTGTTCTTATACGCATGAAAATCGACCAGATGTGGTTAACCAAGTTCGTGGTTGGATTTCAGCAAGTAGCGCGGCAACGATTGCGTGGCTGCAGCAAGCCATGGCAGGCCGGCCAGATAGCAGTTCTGCATTGGAAAGTTTTGCTGGTCCAACTTTCTTGTTACGCGGCGCCGATGATGTAGTTAGTAAACCCGAAGACTTTCAAACGATGGTCGACCTGGCTCAAAATCCAACATTTATTGAACTAGAAAAGTGCGGACATTTGCCACCAGTTGAAGATCCGAAAGCTAGTGCACAGGCAGTCATTGCTTGGCTAACTAACTCCTGAAAAGTATCAATCTGTCCGCAGAGAATTAATGGCTTTCTGTAACAGCAGCTTCTAGTCGACTATGCATGTTGATTGCGTAATCAATGGCAGCGCGACCCTTAACGCTTTCATCATGAGCTGCAGCAGCTCCGCCGTTTAGACCAAACAAGTGCTTAGTCCAAAGCAACCACATAACTGCAGCTACGTTCACAACAAGTGCCCCCGCTCGCAAGAAAGTGATCTTGTGAGTGAGTTCAAAAATTTCTAATGGGATAAATGCACTTGTTGCTACTACCGCTAAATATTCAGCCCAACGTTTTTGGTACCAAAGTCCAGTACCTTCTACGATTTGAAGTAGGCCATAAGCTAAAAGACCAATAGTAATTAGGTACAAAGTGTGTGGCGAAGTTGATAGCACGCTCGACAAGAAATTTATGATTCCAGAGTCGTTTATATTCCAACCGATTTGATCAGCAAAAGGTTTCAGCAACGGCAGTGCTGAATTCAAATGATCGACAAGTGTTTCCTGCGAAATTTGCAATTGCCAGACGGCAAGACCAACTATGAAAACAATGAGACCACGGATTCCCCGTTCTAGGCCAAGCAATCTAATAATGAATCGGTCACGAATCTGTCCAGCATGGGGCACTTCAGGGGCTTTATCTGCCGGGCCAAAAGCAAATGGTTCTTCTGGGATGAAGGCGCCGCAACGAAGGCATTTCCAAGCTTGCCCAACTGGAGTATCAACTCTTAGTTGCTCGGCTAATTCGGTTTCATCCGGTCGGAAGGTGACATGTCCATTGCGGGCACAAGAGCGTAAAGACCAATCCATAAATGTCAGTCTATGACAGGCCACTTAATTATTACGGCACAATAGAGGGGTGAACAGTAACCTCAATCTTCAAGGCGCAGTGGATCTTGGCGCTCTTAATGCGCAACGAAAAGCCCAAGAAGCAGCTCTTGCTGTACAGGCCGAAAACCCGTCTGTGGCAGTGAGTATTGATGTCACATCAGATAACTTTGAGCAAGATGTATTAATGCAGTCACAGATTGTTCCAGTAATTTTGGACTTCTGGGCCGATTGGTGTGAACCCTGTAAACAGCTTTCGCCTATTTTGGAAAAGTTGGCTCGTGAAGATGCAGGGCAGTGGGTGTTGGCAAAAGTCAATGTTGATGCTGAACAGGAAATTGCTGCAGCTTTTCAGATCCAATCAATTCCAAGTTTGTTTGCCATGATTGCTGGTCAGCCAGTTCCACTGCCGCCAGGCGCTCATCCCGAACATCAAATTCGTTCAATTATTGATGCTGTATTAGCGAAGGCTAAAGAAGTGGGTTTGCCAGGACGTGGACAAACTATTTCGCAGGCCGATGAAGTAATTGAAGAGGTCGAAGAGCCACTAGATCCAGGTTTGCTGAAAGCTCAGGACGCGATCGACCAGGGTAACTGGGATGAAGCAATCGCTGCCTATCGAGAGCTGATAACTGCGAATTCCAACGATCCACTCGCCCGAATTGGTTTGCTTAATGTGGAGTTGTTTAAGCGCCTTGATGATATTGATTTCGATGCGGCGTTAGCGAATGCACAGGCTTCTACCGACGCACAGTTGCTCGCTGCCGATTGTGAGTTCATGTTAAACGAATGGGCGAATGCGTTTAGTCGTTTGATTTCGGTTGTGCGTGATTCATCGGGCGATGATCGCGATAAAGCCAAGGCACGGCTGCTCGACCTTTTTGAAATTGCGGGCCCACACGATGCTGCGGTGATTAAAGCTCGAGTTGAGTTAACGAGCGCTCTGTTCTAAGCGTAAGTTTCATGTTCTGGAAGTTCTAGGGCAAAAGTTAAACATTGCGAAAGTTATCGCAGTGCTAGCCAAACGGTAGCTAGTGGTGGCAGCGTAATCTCTGCTGATGCAGGTTGACCAAAGTGCGCCGGCCCATTTCCATCAATCGTTAATTTATTGCCCACATCACTGCCACCGAAGGCTAAGTCGTCGCTATTAAATACTTCATCCCAAGTGCCAGCAATCGGCAGGGGAAGGCGGTAATTGTTTCGGGCAACCGGGGAAAAGTTTGTTATTGATACGAGTGGATTTCCCGCATGGTCCCAACGAACCCAAGCGAAAACATTACCCTCGGCATCATCACTAATGAGCCACTGGAAACCAGCTGGGTCATCGTCTCGTTCCCAAAGAGCAGGGCGCTCGCGATAAACCTCGTTCAGGCGCTCAATTGATTTACTCACACCCACATGGCGATCATGATCTAGTAGCTGCCACTCAAGGCCATTTTCCTGGGACCATTCGCCAACTTGTCCGAACTCGCAACCCATGAATAAAAGTTGCTTGCCCGGATGTGCCCACATGAAACCGTAGTAAGCACGAAGGTTTGCAAGGCGCTGCCAGTCGTCGCCGGGCATGCGCTGATAAATTGAACCTTTCCCATGCACAACTTCATCGTGGCTAAGCGGAAGAACATAGTTCTCGCTCCAGGCATAAACCAACGAGAACGACATTTCGTTGTGATGGTGTTGGCGGTGCACTGGCTCATGCTTCACATACTCAAGCGAGTCGTGCATCCAGCCCATGTTCCATTTCAAGCCAAAACCTAAGCCGCCGGCATCTGTTGGAGTAGATACTCCCGCCCAAGCTGTGGATTCTTCGGCGATTGTCACGATGCCTGGCATGGCACGGTATGCGGTTGCGTTCATTTCCTTTAGGAACTCGACCGCTTCAAGGTTTTCGCGACCGCCGAAACGGTTTGGTGTCCACTGATTCTCTTCGCGTGAGTAATCCAGGTACAACATAGAAGCAACTGCATCTACGCGAAGTCCATCAATGTGGAATTCTTTAAGCAAGAAAGCTGCATTTGCGACGAGGAAGTTGCGAACTTCATTGCGACCAAAGTCGAATATGTAAGTGCCCCAGTCAGGATGTTCGCCTAGCTGTGGGTCTGCATGTTCGTAAAGTGCGGTTCCATCAAATCTGCCAAGTGCCCATTCATCTTTAGGGAAGTGCGCTGGCACCCAGTCAACGATTACGCCAATTCCTGCTTGGTGGAACGCATCGACGAGGAAACGGAAATCATCCGGCGTCCCAAAGCGCGATGTAGTGGCGTAGTAGCCCGTCACCTGATAACCCCAAGAAGGCGCATACGGATGTTCGGCAACCGGCATGAACTCAACATGTGTGAAGCCGCGATCCTTAACGTAATCGACTAGATCAACAGCTAAATCGCGATATGTTTTGCCCGGCCGCCAGGAACCTAGGTGAACTTCATAAGCAGACATTGGCGCTTTGTGTGGAACTAGATTGGCCCGTCGTTCAAGCCATTGTGCATCATTCCACTGATAAGTAGATTCGAAAACGATAGATGCGTTAGCAGGTGGTACTTCAGAATAGAAAGCCATCGGGTCCGCTTTGGTCAGCCAATTGCCAGCCTGCGTCAAAATGTTGAACTTGTATTTTGTACCAATACCAATTTCTGGCACGAAAAGTTCCCAAACCCCAGCATTGCCCATTGAGCGCATCGGGTAGCCAGTACCGTCCCACATGTTGAACTCGCCAACAACGCGAACACCTTGAGCGCTGGGCGCCCAAACCGTGAATGCAACACCATCAACACCCTGCACATTCTTGCAGTGTGCGCCCATTACTTTCCAAAGGTCTTCATGGCGACCAGCAGAAATTAGGTGTAGGTCTAATTCGCCGATGGTTGGCAAGAATCGGTACGGGTCGCTGCTGTTAATTGGGCCCTGGCCGTAATCAACTTGCAAGGTGTATTCAGTTAACCCAGGTTGTTCAATTGTGATTGCCCAAGCACCACGCAACTGATGAACCATTGGAATTACTTCTTCGCCTATTACCAGCGAAACCGAATTAGCCCAGGGGCGCAAAATAGTGAAAGTAGTGGAAGTTTCACTTGAATGCGCACCTAGCACGGAATGCGGATCATGATGCCAGCCATCAATGATGCGTTCTAGCTCACTTGGTGTTTCTGGTACCCGAGTTTTTGGGCGGAATTTAAATGGTAGGCCAAATCTAGGCACTGGCATGCACCGTCAGAATCAAAGCGCAACCCACTGCAGGGTCGAGTCGGACGTTGTTATGTTCGCTCCACTGGAACTCTTGGCCAGTTAGTTCATCGCGTACTGTGAAGTTATCGCCCCAGTTCTTGCCAATTTCTGGCAAGTTGATGTGCAAAGTTGATTCCTGCGCTGTGTGTGGGTCGAGGTTCACAATCACCAAGACAACGTTGTCGCCTTCGCGCTTTGAATAAGCAAGCATTGCTTCGGAATCAATCGAGTGGAATTTTAGATTCCGCAAGAAATGCAGAGATGGATTCGCCTGTCGAATTTGATTCAACTTGGTTATGTACGGTGCCAAAGTTGGCTGAGTTTTTGAATCCCAATCGCGCGGCCGGAATTCGTACTTCTCTGAATTCAAATATTCTTCGGCACCTGGTTTGGTTGGCGCATTTTCATAAAGTTCAAAGCCGGCATACACGCCCCAAGTAGGCGATAGCGTGGCTGCAAGCGTGGCTCGAATGTCGAAACTGCGGTTGCTTCCGGTTTGAATGTTTAACGGCAGAATGTCTGGCGTATTCACAAAGAAGTTTGGCCGGAAATACGCACTTGCGTGGCCGGAAAGTTCATTCAGGTAATCCGTGATTTCAGCTTTTGAATTACGCCACGTGAAGTAGGTGTAACTCTGTTGGAAACCAGCTTCGCCAAGCGCGCGCATCATTGATGGATTAGTGAATGCTTCAGCCAAAAAAATCACATCTGGATCTGTTGCATTGATGTCCGTAATCAACCGCTGCCAAAATGCCACTGGTTTGGTGTGTGGGTTATCTACTCGGAAAATTCGAATGCCTAGGTCCATCCAGTGCCTCACAACGCGCTTTACTTCGTTAAAGATGCCTTCAGGGTCGCGATCAAAGTTGATTGGGTAGATGTCTTGATATTTTTTAGGTGGGTTTTCCGCGTAAGCAATCGATCCATCAGCGCGTTCGGTAAACCACAGCGGATTCGTTTTTACCCAGGGGTGATCCGGACTCGCTTGCAAGGCTAAATCCAAAGCAATTTCAAGGCCAAGGTCGCCGGCTTGCTTCACAAACTTTTTAAAATCCCGCTCGTTGCCCAAATCCGGATGGATGGCATCGTGTCCACCATCTTTGCTGCCGATTGCCCAAGGTGAACCCGGGTCACTCGGCGCTGGGTTAAGCGTGTTGTTTGGGCCTTTGCGGTTAGCAGCGCCAATCGGATGAATCGGTGGCAAATAAAGCACATTGAAGCCCATTGCGGCAACATCGGGTAAACGCCCACTTGCCGTTTTGAAAGTGCCGCTTACCCAAGTGCCGTCTTTCTTTTGGGTTGCTCCCTCAGAGCGCGGGAAAAATTCGTACCAGTTACCAAATAGGGCGCGACTGCGTTCAACATAAACCGGGAACGGTCCGTAGCTTGAAACAAATTCTCGGATTATGTTTTTAGCAAGTGTGTTAAGAACTTCAACATCGTGCAAAATACTTAAGCGTTCTTCATCCGATTTAGTTTCATCACTCAATGTCAGTAGCAAGCGATTCAACACCAGGGTGCTTTCGGTGTCAGCATTCTGTAGCAGTTGATTGATTAGTAGAACGCCTTCTTGGTATTCAACATCTACATCAACACCGGCTGGAATTTTTACAGTTGCACGGTGAATCCAAGTAGCAATCGGATCACTAAATGCATCCACGCGGTAATGCCACAGCCCGAGTTCGCCAAGTTTTATCTGAGCGCCGTTTTCTTCTTGCTCGTACCCAGATTGGGCCATTGGGATTCGCGCAGTTTCCACGCCCGCTGGATTTATCAGAACAACTTGCGCAGCTACGGCGTCGTGCCCCTCACGAAACACCCGGGCGCGCACCTGAAAAGTCTCATTAAGCACTGCTTTAACGGGGCGGATTCCACCGGCCACAGTAGGGGAGATATCTAATACTGGGATGCGGCCGAATTCCAGATGAGCAGGCAATGCCGGCTTAGGCGCTACATTTTCCGGATTCTTGCGAGAATTCAGTCCAGCCATACCTTAACCGTACCGATAACTCGGCTAAAGGTGAACCTATGTCTCGGGATTTAGCGCCAAAAACTCGCGAAAACAAGCCCAAGTTAGTCGCGGCGGGTAACCATCCAAAGCGCGCTAGCCCAAGGCTTAAGCACAACCTTGGTATTTGCGGCGATTGGCTCGGATCCTTGCCAATGCAGTTCGTCAGCAGTGTTGAAACGCAGGAGGTACTCAGAAGCAAATTCCCCGTTAGGCAGCGTTACCTCAACTTCTTCGGCACCTGAGTTCAAGAACCAATAGAAACCGTTATCAACTAGGTCATGGCGATTATGGGAACGCACTGCGCCAGCTAAATAAACACCAACCTGGCGAGTGTTCGGTGATTCCCAATCTTCAGGGGTGAACTTCTCGCCATCAGCGCGAAACCATGCGATGTCAGGAACATTTACGAAATCAACATTTTCACCATTCAAGTAACCGTTACGTTGGAACACCGAATGTTCTTGGCGAATGTGAATCACATGGCGAACGAAGTCGTAGGTGTTCTGCTGTTCTTGGGTGAACTTCCAGTGGTTCCACGCGATTTCATTGTTCTGGCAATATGCGTTGTTGTTACCTTGTTGACTTCGACCCACTTCGTCACCGCCAAGCAGCATTGGGGTACCCGCGCTTAAGAATGTTGTGGCAATCAAATTACGCATCTGCCTGCGCCGCAGTTCCAAAATAGCTGAATCGTCTGTTGCACCTTCAACGCCACAGTTCCAAGCCCTGTTGGTGTCAGCGCCATCACGATTTTCTTCGCCGTTAGCCAAGTTGTGCTTGTCGTTGTAGGCCACCAAGTCGTGCAGGGTGAAACCATCGTGCGCAGTAATGAAGTTAATCGATGCACGCGGGCCATTCATCTGATCCCAGTAAAGATCTGCGGAACCGGTTAAGCGCCAACCCAGTTCGGCAACGCCACCGCTCATACCGCGCCAGAAGTCGCGCACTGTGTCGCGGAACTGATCGTTCCATTCACTCCATGGTTCGGGGAATGAACCAACTTGGTAGCCGTTATGACCGATGTCCCAAGGTTCGGCAATCAATTTAACTTGGCGAAGTACCTGGTCTTGGGTAGTGGCGGTCATAAAGCCGCCTTCAAGATCGACGTCCTTCTGTGAATTTCGTGTTAGTTCCGTAGCAAGGTCGAAGCGGAAACCATCAACATGCATCTCTTGCACCCAATAGCGCAGCGAATCCATAATGAGACGCAAAGTTGGTTGATGTGACGCGCGAATTGAATTACCGCAGCCAGTGAAGTTCAAGTAGTGACGAGAATCTTCTGTTAAGTGGTAATAACCCTTATTATCCAGACCGCGGTAGGACAAAGTTGGGCCAAGCTCATTTCCTTCAGGTGTGTGGTTGTAAACCACATCAAGAATTACTTCAAGTCCAGCGCGGTGATACGCCTTAATCATGTCTTTGAACTCAGAGACTTGCTGACCTGCAGTTCCGGCCGATGAATATTTTGCATGTGGAGCGAAAAAAGCGAGCGTGTTGTAACCCCAGTAGTTCTCTTTATTCTGCGCAAGCAGGAATGGTTCACTTACGAATTGCTGAACGGGAAGTAACTCAACCGTGGTGATGCCCAAGTCTTTCAAGTAAGCAATCACATCTGGATGAGTCATGCCGGCAAATGTTCCACGTTGTTCCACTGGAATCGACGGATGCTTACCAGTTAAGCCAGCGACATGTGTCTCGTAGATAATTGTTTTCTCAGGCGGGGTATTTGGGCGTTGATCATCTTCCCAGTCGTACGCTGTATCAACTACAACACTTCGGGGAACGTAGGGCCGACTATCTAAGTCGTTGAAGATTAGATCATCATTGGCCACATGCCCATAGATGGATTCGTGTAACACTAATTCGCCAGTAACAGCTTTGGCGTATGGATCAAGAAGTAGCTTCGCTGGATTGAACCGCATACCTTTTTCTGGAGCCCATTCGCCATGAACGCGGTAGCCGTATTGCTGGCCCGGACCGATGTCGTGGATGAAGCCGTGGTACACGCCTTTTGTGAATCCAGGTAGGTCGAAACTCCAGTAACTACCGTCTTCATTGATTAGGCAAAGTTCAACGCGGATGGCATCAGGAGCCCAAATGGCGAAGTTTGTTCCACCATCGCGAAGCGTTGCGCCCATTGGTTCAGCAAGACCAGACTGAATACCAGGATTCACGACTGGCCCCCTTGGTCAATTACTGCTGTGTCCCGATACGCAAGCATCCAAACCATTCTCTATGACCAGAGAACGAATCGCAGTTTATAACGGCCCAAGAGTTGGCGTGTTACGGATAAAGAACCGCCGAAACAGTTCGTTTTTTCTTACTTTGTGAAGTATCAGGTGTCGCCGTACTGCTTTACACTTAGACAGTGGCGTATTTAGATCACGCTGCTACAACCCCCATGTTCCCTGTGGCTGTGGCAGCTATGAGCGAGTTGTTGTCCGATCCGGGCAACCCGTCTTCTTTGCATGCCGCGGGCCGACGAGCCCGTCGCTTGGTTGAAGAATCTCGTGAGCAAACTGCCCGAGCATTAGGTGCTAGACCCACTGAAGTTATTTTTACTGCTGGTGGCACTGAAGCTAACAACATCGCACTTAAAGGTTTGGCATGGGCACAGCGCAACTCTGACCCAAAACGAAATCGTTTAGTAATCAGCAGTGTTGAACATCACGCAGTGTTAGATCCAATCCAGTGGCTCGTTGATGACGATGGTTTTGAAGTTACCTGGATTGCTGCACAAGCAGATGGAACTATTACTCCCGAAGCATTGCAGGTTGCACTAGGCGAAAATTCAAGTGATGTTGCATTAGTTAGCGTGATGCTGGCCAACAATGAAGTTGGAACCATCAACGACATCGCTGCTTTAACGGCAGTGATTCGCGGTCTTGGTATCAATTTCCATACCGATGCCGTGCAGGCGCCAATGTGGCTTGAGGTAAATTTCGCTGAGCTAGGTGTTTGTGCAATGTCGGTCTCTGGTCACAAGTTTGGCGGTCCGCACGGTGTTGGCGCACTTGTCATGAGCCGCGACTGCAAAGCCACTCCACTTATTCATGGGGGCGGACAAGAGCGCGATCTACGTTCTGGCACATTGGACACACCTGGCATTGTTGGTTTTGCTACTGCGCTAACAAACGCCGTGGAAAATCGTGAACAAATTGTCGCTCGAGTTAGGTCATTAAGTGCTGATTTGATTGCCCGAGTCCTAGAAATTGCGCCAGATGCAAATTTCAACGGCTCCACCACACATCGTTTGGCAAACAACGCACACTTCTCATTCCCAGGCGCATTGGGCGACTCGTTACTAATGCTTCTTGATGCCCAGGGAGTTGAGTGTTCAGTTGGCTCGGCTTGCAGTGCTGGTGTGCCACAACCATCACATGTGCTTTTGGCAATGGGCGCCGATGCCGATTTAGCCCGGTGCACATTACGGTTCTCGCTTGGTCATACTTCCACTAAGGCTGACGTCGATGCGCTGATCGAAGCATTACCAAGTGCGCTTGATCGTGCTCGTCGGGCCGGGGTACCTCGAGCAAAAATTGGAGTGAGTGCATGAAAGTTTTAGCTGCGCTTTCTGGCGGTGTTGATTCAGCGGTTGCTGCTGCGCGCGCTGTCGATGCTGGACATGAAGTAACGGCTGTGCATTTAGCGCTGTCTAGAAATCCGCAGTCACACCGAACTGGCGCTCGTGGTTGCTGCACTATCGAAGATTCCAATGATGCATTCCGCGCAGCCGACATGTTGGGCGCACCATTTTATGTTTGGGATATGTCTGCTGAGTTTCAAGAAAAAGTAATTGCAGATTTCATTCATGAATATTCTGAAGGCCGCACCCCAAACCCATGTCTACGCTGCAACGAGAGCATAAAGTTTGAGGCTGTCCTAGAACGCGCGATGAATCTTGGCTTCGACGCGGTTTGCACCGGACATTATGCACAAGTGTTTGATGGCCCTAATGGTCGCGAACTACATCGCGCGATTGATCCAACAAAAGATCAGTCGTATGTATTAGGCGTACTTACCGCAGAACAGATTTCACATTCAATTTTCCCACTTGGAAATAGCACGAAAGTTGAAGTGCGTGCAGAAGCAGAAGCTCGTGGCATCTTGGTGGCACAAAAACCCGATAGTCACGACATTTGCTTCATTCCAGATGGTGATACGGCTGGGTGGCTTTCGCGCCAAATTGAAACCGTTCCGGGCGATGTGATTGATGCTGAAACAGGCAATAAAGTTGGCACACATCCGGGCGCGCAAGCATTCACTGTTGGTCAACGCCGTGGTTTGGCGCTAGGAAATCCCACTGGTGATGGTGCGCGTCGATATGTCGTTGATGTTGATGTGAAAAAGAACACTGTCCTGGTTGGCCCGCCAATGTTGCTTGATATCAATGTGATTGAAGGAATTAATCCGCGGTGGTCTGGTCCGTTGCCACTGACTGGTCAGCGCATTCATGTGCAGGTTCGTGCACATGGGGATGCGTTGCCGGCTCGAGTTGAGTTAACCGACGACGGCATTCGAGTGGTACTTGACGACTACCTTCGTGGAGTAGCAGCGGGGCAAGCAGCCGTGCTTTATGACGATACTCGAGTAATCGGCTCAGCAACTATTTCAAGATCGCGTCGCATGGAGAATGCGTGAGTATCCCGAAGGTCGTCCGTGAAAAGAGAGACGAGCTAGTCACGCTCATCGAGCACGCACGAACAAATTACTACCAGCACGACAAACCAACAATTTCAGATGCTGAATACGACATTGCATTTCAAGAGTTAACGGAAATTGAAACTAAGTATCCCGAAATTGTTACCGCCGACTCACCAACACAATCTGTCGGTGGCGAAGTCGCAAAAGATTTTGGCGAGTTTGAACATCCATCAAAAATGTGGAGTCTAGACAACGTTTTTGATCTTGACGAACTCGATGCTTGGTTCAAGCGCGTAGGCGCACATGATTTCTTGTGTGAATTGAAGATTGATGGTTTGGCGATTAATGCCGTCTATCGAAACGGCGAACTCGAATCTGTAGCAACTCGCGGCAGTGGCAGTGTTGGCGAAAATGTCACTGCGAATGTTGAATACATGAATTGCATTCCGCGAAAATTAGATATTGCACCGGGTAGTTCAGCGCCTGAATTGATTGAAGTAAGGGGAGAGGTTTACTACTCGCTTGCCGATTTTGACGCACTCAATCTTGAGGTAACTGCGGCTGGGCGAACCGCGTTTGCAAACCCTCGAAATGCTGCAGCCGGCGCGCTGCGCTTGCGAATTGACAAGCGCATTGAGTCGCTTGAATCTGCTAAGCACAAGGTAAGCGAAAAAGAATCTGATGTGCGTTCTTCAACAAGTCTTTCGCGTAAGCAGCAGGACTTCGACGAGGCTGTGCGCTCGTTAGGGCGTCTCGGGCTGATTGTTCACGGCATCGGAATTCATGAAGGTTTAGCAATCAACGCCCAGTCACATGCTTATGAATTATTGAAGCAGTGGGGTTTGCCTACATCCGAGCGCGTCAAAGTAGTTAAGTCTGCGCAGGAGGTAGCCGAATACATCTCATACTTCGGCGAACACCGACACGAGCTAGAGCACGACATTGACGGTGTAGTTATCAAAATTGATGACTTAAATGAACAAGATGAACTTGGCTATACCGCGCGAGCACCGCGTTGGGCGGTTGCCTACAAGTACCCACCAACAGTCGTGCGCACAAAGTTGCTCGGCATTGGTGTCCAAGTCGGGCGTACCGGGCGAGTAACGCCGCGCGCCCAAGTAGATCCTGTCTTAGTTGCTGGTTCAACGGTTTCATTTGCCACATTGCACAACGGTTTTGAAGTAGAGCGCAAAGGTGTGCTGATCGGCGACATGGTTTTCATTCGCAAAGCTGGCGATGTGATTCCAGAAATTCTTGGCCCAGTTGTTGAAGTTAGAACTGGCAATGAAACAGCTTTTGCCATGCCAACCAAGTGTCCTGAATGCGGCAGCAAACTAGCTCCAGAAAAAGAAGACGATGCTGATATCCGTTGCCCAAACTCTCGCAGTTGTCCTGCGCAGTTACGTGGCCGACTAGAGCACTTAGGTTCGCGCGCAGTTTTAGATATAGAGGGCCTTGGCGAAAAGGCAGCTCGGGCGCTCCTGGAAGACCGCGTTATTGAAGATGAAGGTGATCTGTTTTTACTGACCGAAGAAAAATTGCAAACAAGTGATTTCTTCGTGAAGGGTGTCAACCGTGAGTTAGCCGAAAATGCCAAACTTCTACTAGCGCAACTTGAGGTGGCTCGCACTAAGCCGTTGTGGCGAATCTTTGCCGCAATGTCGATGCGTCACGTTGGTCCACCAACCGCTCAAGCACTGGCTCGTGCATTTCCAAGTATCGATTCGCTGGCAAGTGCAACGCCCGAAGACTTCGCTGAGGTTGACGGTGTTGGCGCAGTGATCGCCGGGGCGATTGCGGAATGGTTTAGCGAACCATGGCACCTGGCGATAATCGAGAAATGGCGTGCGGGTGGTTTGGTTTTGGAATCAGCACAGGCTGAAGTTGGCCCCCAGATCCTTGCTGGACTCTCAGTGGTAGTCACTGGAACTCTTGAAGGTTTCTCGCGTGAAGGTGCTAGCGAAGCAATTACTAGTCGTGGTGGAAAGTGCGCTAGTTCAGTTTCAACTAAGACAGATTTTGTGGTGGTTGGCCCTGGTGCTGGCTCTAAAGCCACCAAAGCCCAAGAATTAGCGCGCCCAATCCTTGATGAAGCAGGCTTTGTTGTGTTACTTGAACAAGGCTCCGCAGCCGCTTTGGCTTACTTAGCTGCCAACGCAAACTAAGGGGCTAGCGCTATAGCGCTTGACGGCACTGCGGTTTAGTCAACCCACACTTGTCAATAGAATTGGCACATGTCCGCAATTTCCCGTGATGATGTTTCACATCTTGCAAAACTGGCTCGAATTGAGATTCCAGAAACCGAACTCGACCATTATGCCGCGCAATTAGGCGCAATTTTGGATGCAGTTGACCAGATTGCCTCAGCCCCGACTGACGGTGTGCCCGCAATGAGCCACCCAGTTCCAATGACCAATGTTTTCCGCGCTGATGTGCCTGCCGAATCACTAAGCGCACCCGAGGCACTTTCTGGCGCTCCAGCAGTTGAAGATGATCGCTTCAGAGTTCCACGTATTTTGGATGAGGAGTAAAAATGTCTGACCTCATTCGGTTAACGGCAGCAGATTTAGCCCAGAAGTTGGCGGCTAAGGAAGTTTCTGCAGTTGAAGTAACAACTGCGCACCTTGCTCGAATTGATCAGGTTGATACCGCCGTGCATGCGTTTTTACATGTTGATCGCGAAGGCGCTCTTGCTAGTGCAAAAGCGATTGATGAGCGTCGTGTAAATGGCGAGGTTTTGCCAGTCCTGGCCGGTGTGCCACTGGGGTTAAAAGATATCGTGGCTACCAAAGGTGTGCCAACAACCTGTGGTTCAAAAATTCTTGAGGGCTGGAAGCCGCCTTACGATGCAACCGTTACAACAAAACTTCGTGAAGCCGGAATAATAATTCTTGGTAAGACGAACATGGATGAATTCGCCATGGGCTCGTCAACCGAACATTCCGCATACGGCACAACTCATAATCCTTGGGATCTGTCTCGTATCCCTGGTGGATCTGGGGGTGGTTCATCTGCATGTATCGCCGCATTTGAAGCTCCGCTCGCAATTGGTACTGATACCGGCGGTTCAATCCGTCAGCCAGCAGCTGTAACTGGAACTGTTGGCGTAAAGCCAACTTACGGTGGCGTTAGTCGGTACGGAATTGTGGCGCTGGCATCATCTCTAGACCAGGTAGGCCCGTGTGGTCGCAACGTCCTAGACACAGCGCTGCTACACAGCGTTATTGCAGGGTACGACCCAATGGATTCAACTTCAATTAATTCACCGGTTCCAGATGTAGTTGCCGCAGCAAAACTTGGTGATATCAAGGGCATGACAATCGGTGTGGTGAAAGAAATTAGCGGCGAAGGTTTCCAAACCGGAGTTAAGCAGCGTTTTGAAGAAGCAGTTGCTCTACTTGAAAGTTTGGGCGCAAATGTTGTTGAAGTTTCTTGTCCAAACTTCCCGTATGCGCTTGCGGCTTACTACTTAATTTTGCCAAGTGAGTGTTCAAGTAACCTCGCAAAATTCGACGGCATGCGTTTTGGGCTTCGTGCGGGTGACGACGGTAATCATTCAGTTGAGCAGGTCATGAGCCTTACCCGTGCTGCAGGCTTTGGTGCTGAAGTAACCAGGCGAATCATCCTTGGCACTTACGCACTTTCAGCTGGTTATTACGACGCGTATTATGGCCAAGCACAAAAAGTCCGCACGCTAATCGCGCAAGACTTTGCAAAGGCATTTGCCCAGGTTGATGTTTTGATTTCGCCAACCGCGCCAACTACTGCATTCAAAATTGGCGAAAAACTAGATGATCCGCTTGCAATGTACCTAAACGATGTTGCAACAATTCCGCTAAACCTTGCCGGTTTGCCAGGTATGAGTTTGCCAATCGGTTTAGCGCCGGAAGATGGATTGCCAGTTGGTCTGCAGATCATGGCGCCAGCAATGGCAGATGATCGTTTGTATAACGTAGGCGCGGCTCTTGAGCGCGCCCTGCTCTCACAATGGGGAGCTCCGTTACTAAGTAATGCTCCAGAATTGGCAGGTGCATAATGGCTGAAAAAGTGATGCCTTTTGATGAGGCCATTACCAAGTTCGATCCAGTTATTGGTTTAGAAGTTCACGTGGAACTTGGCACCAAAACCAAAATGTTCTGTGGTTGTAGCACCGAGTTTGGCGCAGCACCAAATACACATGTTTGCCCGGTTTGCTTAGGTTTACCAGGCGCATTGCCAGCACTAAATGAAATTGGTGTTGAGTCTGCAATTCGCATTGGTTTGGCACTGAATTGCCAGATCGCCACCTGGTGCCGTTTTGCGCGTAAGAATTATTTCTACCCGGATATGCCAAAGAACTTTCAGACATCACAGTATGACGAGCCAATCTGTTTTGAAGGTTTTCTGGATGTTGAAGTTGATACCGATGAAGGTCGCCGGACTTTCCGTATCGATATCGAGCGCGCACACATGGAAGAAGACACTGGCAAAAACTCACACATGGGTGGGGCAACTGGTCGTATTCATGGCGCCGATTACTCGCTAGTTGATTACAACCGCGCTGGTATTCCGCTGATTGAAATAGTTACTAAGCCAATTGAAGGTGTTGGGAAGTACGCTCCCGAAGTTGCTAAGGCATACGTTGCCGCGCTTCGCGACATTTTGCGCAACCTTGGCGTAAGTGATGTGAAGATGGAACAAGGTTCGCTTCGTTGCGATGTGAACTTGTCTCTGCGCGATACTCCTGAATCTGAACTTGGCACTCGTTCAGAAACCAAGAATGTGAATTCGCTTCGCTCGGTTGAACGCTCAGTGCGGTACGAAATTACGCGTCAGGCTGCCCGGTTAACTGATGGCCAGCGCGTAGTTCAAGAAACTCGTCACTGGCATGAAGATACTGGCGTGACCACTTCGGGTCGTTCTAAATCAGATGCTGAAGATTACCGTTACTTCCCGGAGCCAGACTTGCTGCCAATTGCGCCAGATACTGCGTGGGTTGAGAAACTTCGTAGTGAATTGCCAGAGAATCCGGCAATTCGTCGCTCGCGTCTTGCTGCCGAGTGGGATATCAGTGATTTTGATATGCAAACTTTGGTCAATTCCGATGCACTCGATTTAGTTGAAGCGAGCATTGCTGCCGGCGTAGATTCAGCGGCCGCACGTAAGTGGTGGACAGGTGAATTGGCCCGACTAGCAAATGAACAAGAAGTTGAACTTTCCGCGTTGGCAATTACGCATCAACATTTGGTAGATATTGAACAGCTAATTTCAACTGGCGCGCTCAACGATAAGTTGGCACGTCAAGCAATCGAGGGCGTGCTTGCTGGCGAAGGTTCAATTGCAGAAGTTGTGGCCAAGCGCAGTCTCGCAGTTGTCTCTGATGACGGACCATTGCTTGCTGCTATTGATGAGGCGCTGGCTGCGGATCCGTCAATTGCTGAAAAGATTCAAAGTGGCAAACTCGCGGCAGCCGGAGCAGTAGTTGGCGCAGTTATGAAAGCTACTCGTGGTCAGGCTGACGCAGCTCGTGTTCGTGAATTGTTGTTTGAGCGATTAGGCGTTAGCGAATAAAAGTCGGACGTAAGTCATTTAAGCCAAAGACTCGCTCTAGTTGACCCATCGCTCGCACAAGTCCTGCCTCATTACGCGGACGAGCAACAACGCCCATTCCAACCGGCAAGCCATCGACAAATCCCATAGGCAAACTTCCGATTGGCCAACCGGCCAAGGCAGGGGCACAAGTTATTGGGCTCGCATCCTCGTAGCCATCACCATTCGTAAGCGAGCTAATCCAAGCCGGACCGTAACTAGCGCCAATAAGTACATCAAAATCAGCAATTCCAGGTTGCAAGACCTGATTAACTGCCCATTCAAGCGCGATTTCTCTGGCCGCTCGGTATTTTTCGTCGCGACCGTTGGTGGTTAGTGCTTGTTCTAGAAGTGATTGATCGAAGTGTTGAAGTTCCACATCTGCATTATCGATATTAAATTGCACAACGTCAGCGAGTGATTTAACGCCATTGCCGGCGCGGTTCGCCAAGTAGTTCGAAAGATCTTCTTTGAGTTCGCTGAGCAAAATAGTAAGTTCCGCGTCGCCAACATGGTCGGCATACTCTGCTACATCAACCTGAGTAACTTGAATTCCGGCTTTAGCGAGTTCGGAAACTGCGTGCGCAAAAACTGCATTCGTTTTATCGTCACCCGTTAGCCATTGATTAACAACGCCGATTCGAAGCGGTGATTCATCATCGCAAAGTTCAACCAAGTTGCGCACCCCAGCAAGAACTTCAAGCATCAAAGCGATGTCTGGAACATTGCGACCCATAGGACCGGGGGAGTCCATGGAAGCTGAGATCGGGGCGATGCCATATTTTGAAACAAGCCCAACTGTTGGCTTGATGCCAACAACGCCATTAAGCGAAGACGGGCACACGATTGAGCCGTCTGTTTCAGTGCCCACAGCTAGGGGGGCAAGCCCTGCAGCAATAGCTGCACCTGTTCCTGATGAAGATCCGCCAGCGCTATGGGCGTACTTCCACGGATTAGCAGTGAGTCCATTTACGCCAGACCAACCGCTAGTTGATGAACCTGAGCGAATGTTGGCCCATTCCGAAAGATTAGTTGCGCCCAAAATAATTGCGCCAGCTTCACGCAGGCGTTGCACCAGTGGCGCATCTGCAACAACAGTTCGACCAACTAATGCCAGCGAGCCAGAAGTGGCTGGTAAGCCGACTGCCTCAATGTTGTCTTTAATTAGCACTGGCAAACCATGAAGTGGTAAATCGGTTGGATTAGCATCAGCTGCAGCTGCTTGTTCAAGCGCCTGTGCATTGATTGCGATTACAGATTTGAGCCCGTCAGCTGTGTCATCGACCTCGTGAATGCGAGTAAGTAGGGCCTCAGTTAGTTCAGCGCTTGATAAAGCGCCTGATTTGATGTCACGCAGGAGTTCAGTTGCGGTAGCAAATCCGTATTCGGCTGTATCAACACTTGGCTCAGTCATCCGCCTAGCGTTGCAGATAACCCGGCCTCTGTCATCTCAAATCCGCAATGAATTTTCTGCCTGTCACAGTAGTAACATCAGCACCACAGATAAGCGTGTAAATTGGTGTTTATGAGTGAAATGAAACCGAGAAGTTGGGAAGTAACCGACGGTCTAGAGCGCACCGCGGCTCGTGGCATGTTGCGCGCTGTTGGAATGGGCGATGAAGACTGGGTTAAACCCCAAATCGGGATTGCTTCATCATGGAATGACATCACTCCGTGCAATATGCCATTAGAGCGTTTGGCAAAAGCCGCTCGTGAAGGCGTATTCGAAGGTGGCGGTTACCCACTTCAGTTCGGCACCATCTCCGTTTCAGACGGAATCTCAATGGGTCACGAAGGCATGCACTTCTCACTAGTTAGCCGCGAAATCATCGCCGACTCAGTTGAAGCAGTTATGCAAGCCGAACGCCTTGATGGAATGGTTACTTTCGCGGGTTGCGATAAGTCGCTTCCAGGAATGTTGATGGCCGCTGCCCGTATTGATGTAGCAAATGTTTTTGTTTATGCCGGTTCGATTTTGCCTGGCAATGTCACTTTGAGTGATGGTAGTAATCGCGATGTGACAATCATCGATGCATTCGAAGCGGTTGGTGCATGTGCACGTGGCTTGATGAGCGAAGATGATGTTGATCGCATCGAACGCGCGATTTGTCCGGGTGAAGGCGCATGTGGCGGCATGTACACCGCAAACACAATGGCATCAGCGGCCGAAGCGATGGGTATGTCACTGCCAGGTTCGGCGTCACCACCTTCGGTTGATCGCCGTCGCGACGGATTTGCAAACGCTTCAGGCCATGCAGTTATTGAACTTATTCGTCAGGGAATTACCACTCGCGACATAATCACTCGTGAATCTCTTCTGAACGCTATTGCAATTGTTATGGCTTTTGGTGGCTCAACGAATGCTGTACTGCATTTACTAGCCATCGCACACGAAGCCGAAGTTGATTTGGATCTTGAAGACTTCAAACGCGTTAGCGCAAAGGTTCCGCTGCTGGCAGACGTAAAGCCATTTGGCCGTTATGTAATGAGTGATGTCGACACTGTTGGTGGTGTGCCAGTAATCATGAAGGCGCTTCTTGATGCTGGACTAATCAATGGTGACTGCATGACGGTTACTGGTAAAACCGTTGCCGAAAATTTAGAGAAACTTGATTCACCAGATCCTGATGGCGCAATCTTGCATGCAATTAGTGAACCACTCGGTGGTGTTGGTGGTATTCGCATTCTGAAAGGCTCGCTCGCTCCTGAAGGTGCTGTCTGTAAAGCAGCTGGAATTGCAGTGGATGTTTTTGAAGGTCCAGCAAAAGTGTTCGAACGCGAACGCGCAGCAATGGACGCGCTTGAAAATGGCGAAATTCAAGCTGGCGATGTTGTGATAATCCGCTACGAAGGTCCACAAGGTGGTCCGGGCATGCGCGAAATGCTGATGATCACCGCGGCTATTAAAGGCGCAGGTCTGGGTAAAGATGTTCTGCTAATTACCGATGGTCGCTTCAGTGGTGGCACAACTGGCCTTTGCGTAGGTCACGTTGCTCCAGAAGCTTTGGCTGGCGGACCCATTGGTTTAGTTAAAAATGGCGACATAATTCGCATCGATATTCCGAATCAAACGCTAGATTTGCAGGTTGATGCAGCAGAACTTGAGGCTCGCAAAGCAACTTGGCAACCAGTTGCGCACAAATACCGTCGCGGTGTTTTGGCCAAGTACTCAAAGCTCGTCGGTTCAGCTTCTAAAGGCGCAGTTTGCGACTAAGGCGTAATTGTTTGCTTGCAGTTCGCTGCCGTGACTGGCTGTCCGTCTAGGCGTGAGCGTTAGCAGGCAATGTGTCAAAAGATGTGTCTGGCGCATTTTGGCCTTTTCCCATAAACTCATAACACGATCAACACCGCAATGGTGGGGATAGTACGCAGGTAGTAAGCCAAGAGCGAACTACAGGCAGGTTTCTGTTACAAGTCGACACAGGTCGGCGCAGAGATTCACTATCCAGCCAGCCAGCATTGCGCGAGACGTCGAAGCGATCCTTCGAAGAAATGGAGTAGACAAATGTCTGACAAAATCACTGGTGCACAAAGTCTGGTTCGCTCACTTGAGCATGCCGATGTCGAAGTAGTTTTCGGCATCCCAGGCGGCGCGATTCTTCCCGCCTACGACCCCCTCATGGATTCCAAGTCTGTTCGGCACATTTTGGTGCGCCACGAACAGGGTGCTGGCCATGCTGCTGAAGGCTACGCCGCAGCAACTGGTCGCGTTGGCGTTTGTATGGCCACAAGTGGCCCTGGCGCAACAAACCTTGTTACCCCAATTGCTGATGCGCACATGGACTCGGTTCCGTTGGTTGCAATCACCGGTCAGGTTCCTGGCCCATCTATCGGCACAGACGCTTTCCAGGAAGCTGACATTCGTGGCATCACAATGCCGATCACCAAACACAACTACTTAGTTCGCGACGCTGCCGAAATCCCACGCGCAATTGCCGAGGCTTTCCACATCGCATCAACTGGTCGACCTGGCCCGGTTCTGGTTGATATCACAAAAGATGCTTTGCAGGCTATGACCACTTTTGATTGGCCAGCAGTTTTAGATCTTCCTGGCTACAAACCAACAACCAAACCGCATGCTCGCCAGATTAAAGAAGCTGCTCGCATGATTGTTGAAGCGAAGCGCCCAGTTCTTTACGTTGGCGGTGGCGTTATCCGTTCCGGTGGATCTGCAGAGTTGCGCCAGCTTGCTGAACTTACTGGAATTCCAGTTGTTACAACTTTGATGGCTCGTGGTGCTTTCCCGGATAGTCACCCACAGCACATGGGCATGCCCGGTATGCATGGAACCGTGAGCGCCGTTGGAGCATTGCAGCAAAGTGACTTGCTCATCACATTGGGCGCACGATTTGATGACCGGGTTACAGGCAAACTATCTTCGTTTGCTCCTAAAGCGCAGGTAATTCACGTTGACATCGATCCGGCAGAAATTGGCAAAAACCGCGTCGCTGACATTCCAATCGTCTCTGATGTTCGGGCCGCAATTATCCAGTTAATTCCTGCAGTTACTGCAGAGTTTGACGCTGGAAATCGCGCTGATCTAACAGGTTGGTGGAAGACGCTCAATCATCTTCGCGAAAACTATCCGTTGGGCTACGACACGCCAAATGACGGAACGCTCTCACCACAGTTGGTTATTGAGCGCCTTGGCAAAATCGTTGGTCCTGATGCCATTTACACCGCTGGTGTTGGTCAGCATCAGATGTGGGCTGCGCAATTTATTGGTTATGAAAATCCAAACACTTGGCTTAACAGCGGTGGACTTGGCACCATGGGCTATTCAGTTCCAGCTGCTATGGGCGCCAAAGTTGGCTGCCCAGATAAAACAGTTTGGGCAATTGATGGCGATGGCTGTTTCCAAATGACAAATCAGGAACTAGCAACTTGCACAATCAACGAAATCCCAATCAAGGTGGCGCTCATTAATAACTCGTCACTTGGCATGGTTCGTCAGTGGCAGACCTTGTTCTACAACGAGCGTTACAGCAATACCGACTTACATTCACATTCATTCCCCGATTTCGTGAAGTTAGCTGATGCTTATGGATGTCTCGGACTTCGATGTGACAAGGCAGAAGATGTAGACAAGACAATCGAGAAGGCAATGAGCACAAATGATGTTCCAGTTGTTATCGATTTCCAGGTGCATCGCGATGCCATGGTTTGGCCGATGGTTGCCGCTGGTAAGAGCAATGATGAAATTCAGTTTGCTCGCGATCTGGCACCGGCTTGGGAACGAGAGGACGCGTAATTATGGGTCGTCATACTTTGTCTGTTTTGGTTCAAGATCAGCCGGGCGTACTTGCCCGTATCTCTGCGCTATTTTCCCGCCGTGGCTACAACATCGAGTCGCTAGCAGTTGGTCCGACTGAAACTTCAGGGGTTTCTCGAATGACTATCGTCACCGAAGTTGATGATGATTCACTCGAGCAAATCACTAAGCAACTAAACAAGTTAATCAATGTGCTAAAGATTGTTGAACTTGATGGTCTTGCTGCGGTTGAACGCGAATTAATGCTGATCAAGGTGAAAGCCGATGACAACAATCGCACTGCTGTTTTGCAACTCGTGGAGTTGTTCCGCGCCAAGGTTGTAGACGTTAGCCCAGATGCGGTAACAATCGAGGCGACAGGCTCGCGAGAGAAGCTTGAGGCGCTTTGCGATGGCCTACAGCCATACGGAATCAAGGAAATCGTGCAGTCTGGGGTAGTAGCCCTGGCTCGCGGGTCTCGTTCCATTGGCGACCGCGCACTTCGCAGTGCTGAGCGCCTTGCCTAATAGGCGAATTCACCAAATCAATAAGTTCTGACAGACTAAAGACACCACACAAAAAGGAGAAATCGTGGCTGAGTTGTTCTATGAAGATGATGCAGACCTATCAATCATTCAGGGTCGTAAGGTAGCCGTTCTGGGCTACGGAAGCCAAGGGCATGCTCATGCACTTAGCTTGCGCGACAGTGGTGTTGATGTTCGCGTTGGTTTGGCCGACGGTTCAAGTAGCCGTGCCAAAGCAGAAGCTGAAGGTTTGCGCGTAGTTGATCCAGCCACAGCGGTAGCTGAAGCCGACCTAATCATGGTTTTGGTTCCAGACCCTGTTCAGCGCGGTCTGTACGAAACAGCGATTGCTCCTAACTTGAAGTCAGGCGATGCTCTGTTCTTCGCCCACGGTTTTAACATTCGTTACGGTTACATCACTCCACCAGAGGGCGTTGATGTCTGCATGGTTGCACCTAAGGGTCCAGGACACTTGGTTCGTCGTGAGTATGTTGCCGGCCGTGGCGTTCCTGCCATCGTTGCTGTTGAACAGGATGCAACCGGCAATGCTTGGCCATTAGCACTTTCTTACGCTGCAGCGATTGGTTCACTTCGCGCAGGTGGCATCAAGACCACATTCACCGAAGAAACCGAAACCGATCTATTCGGCGAGCAGGCTGTTCTTTGTGGCGGCGCATCAGCACTTGTTATGGCTGGCTTTGAAACTTTGGTTGAAGCTGGCTACCAGCCAGAAGTTGCTTACTTTGAGTGCTTGCACGAGTTGAAGCTAATCGTTGACCTTATGTATGAAGGTGGAATTGCTAAGCAGCGCTGGAGCGTTTCAGACACTGCTGAATATGGCGACTACGTTTCAGGTCCACGCGTAATTGATCCACGAGTTAAAGAGTCAATGAAGGCTGTACTAACAGACATCCAAAATGGTGCATTTGCTAAGCGTTTCATTGATGATCAGGATGCCGGAGCGCCAGAATTTAAGGCACTTCGCGCCGCTGGTGAAGTTCATCCGATTGAAGCAACTGGCCGCGAACTTCGTAAGTTGATGTCATGGGTTAAGACCTCTGATAGCGATTATGTTGAAGGCTCTGCCAACCGCTAACTATGCCTGCAGCACTGGTAACGGGTACTTTTAATCCGCCACACATGGGCCATGTGCGGCTCATTAAAGCGGCGATTGAAAAACGCGATCAAGTAGTTGTTGTTGTCTTAGGTCAACCACACGATCGTTTCAGTGCCGAGTTACGCGCGCGTGCTTTAGTGCAAGATTGTCTTGCTGAAGGCGTGGACGAAACTGCCATGACAGTTGTTCATGGTTACGAGTCCACGCCTTATCAGCCGGAAAACCCAGCTGTGCTTAAATCAAATGCTCGCATTATTGAAGCGCATCTGCGCCAAACCCCACCAGTTGATTTGCTGGTTACCTCTGAAGCCAACGGCGAAACTTTTGCTCAAATGCTCGGACTTCATCACCACATTCACGATGCTGATCGCACAATAGTTCCAGTTTCCTCAACGCAAATTCGCAAAGACCTAATCGGCAACTGGCATTTGCTTGGCCCAGGTTCACGTGAACTGTTGGCAATCCGCGCGGTATTTATTGGCGCTGAATCAACTGGCACCACAACAACTTCACTTGCTGTTCAGGATGCCTTGAAAGCACGCGGCGGCAATTTCAAACACACCAATTACATTCGTGAATATGGCCGCGACCTAACTATGCGTAAACGTGAACAGGCTGAAACTTTGGGCATGCCTGAATACGCCGTGCCATGGACAGTAAACGACTTCGTTGAAATCGCAATTGTTCAACAACAGTTAGAAGACGTAGCTGCTCGTACCGGTGGGCCAATAGTTTCTTGTGACACTGACGTGTTGGCGACCCTTGTTTGGGAGCGTCGCTACCTTGGTGCGAAAGCAAGTTTGCCAATGCCAGCTAACAGCCCAAACCGCATTTACTTTGTTACTCAACCTGATGGCATTGCATTTGTGCAGGACAAGATTCGCGACAGTGCCGAGCTGCGCGAGGAAATGACCCGCGAATTTGAAGATGTTTTGGTTAGCACTGGCCGTGCTTGGGTTGCTTTAGATGGCTCGGTTGAGAGCCGGGTTGAGTTAACCCTGCAAGCGTTAGATGCTGCAATGGCTACGGCTTTCGAGTTCAACGAAGCCTAAATTATGACAAAAACAATCTTGTTGGTTAGCGATGTTGACTTAACAAAGGTTGTTAAAGAAATTTCCCGCAAGGATAAAAAACTTGGTGAATTTATCAAGCGAACCGGACCGTGCACACTCGGCGGACCATCTCGCAGTTCACATTACGAAAGCATCGTCTTCTCGGTTGTCTCACAGCAGCTTTCAACTAAAGCGGCTGACACAATTAGTGCTCGGTTAGTTGAATTAGTTGGTCGGCCACTTGAGCCAAAGAAGCTACTCAAGTTCACAGACGAACAGTTACGTAGTGTTGGTCTATCTAGGGCTAAAGCTCGTACTATTCGCGAGTTTTCGCAGGCAGTGCACTCTGGTGAACTCGACCTTGTGGAATTAGAGAATCATCCGGACGATCATGTTGTGGCTGAACTTTCTAAGTTGTGGGGGATCGGTCGCTGGACAGCTGAGATGTGCATGATGTCGCGCATGGGTCGCTTGGATGTTTGGCCATCGGGTGACTTAGGTGTGCGCAACGGATTCGCGCGCATTTACGGCCTCGATACTTCTCCAACTGAAAAAGAGATTGAAAGTTTGGCCGATAACTTACGGCCGTACCGAAGTGTGGTGGCTTGGTATTGCTGGCGCGCAGCTGATGAAGAGAAGCAAAGTTAGGACCTCGTGAATTGCTTCACAAGCACTTCAGGTAGCCTAGAGATATGACTAAACCTGTTGTTTTAATTGCTGAAGAACTGTCCCCAGCCACAATTGCTGTACTTGGCGATGACTTTGAAGTCCGCCATTGCAATGGTGCTGATCGCACTGAATTGCTCGCTGCCATTGGCGAAGCACACGCTATTTTGGTGCGCTCTGCCACCAAGGTAGATGCCGAAGCTATTGCTGCCGCGCCAAACTTAAAGATCGTGGCTCGCGCTGGTGTTGGCCTAGACAACGTTGATGTTCCGGCCGCAACTGCTGCCAATGTGTTGGTTGTTAACGCGCCAACAAGCAACATTGTTTCTGCTGCTGAACTTGCTGTTGCATTGCTTCTTGCAAATGCGCGCAATGTTGTGCCAGCAAACATCACTTTGAAAGATGGCGAATGGAAGCGTTCGAAGTTCGGCGGTATCGAACTTCAGGATAAGACAATCGGCATCGTGGGTCTTGGCAAGATTGGCCAGTTAGTGGCTAAGCGTCTTGCTGGCTTTGATGTGAAGTTCGTGGCTTACGATCCATACGTAACTGAGTCACCAGCAGGTGGACCAGAAATCAA
>JBAXKB010000010.1:0-33388 GCA_037137575.1 Actinomycetes bacterium | reverse complement strand
TTACTGTTGTTCGAAGAGTTCTACCGCGTATTGCATAGACTCGCGGGCAAGCTTGCGCTCTCCCGATAGGTCGTAACCGAGCGCCACGCAAAACCAGTTTTGCCAAACATCTTGCGCAGCCTTTGTGCGAGCCACGGCAGTTTCTAAGTATTCGTCTGCCTGGGGTGAGCGCGGTTTGATTTCACGCGATGGCAGCAAATCTTCAGCCACCTGCTGGCCCATGTTTGAACTTTTGAAGCCAAAGCGAATTTCTCGAACTATTAGCCAGCCACCAAGCAATGGCAACACAAGCACACAGAATCCAAGTAGTTTCACAGCGCTGTTATCTGTGTTCAGTAAATCAAGGCCGCGACTAAAAGCAAAGCCCAAATACACCAGAAGCACTGCTGTGAGAATAAACGCGATGCGTTTGGCCATGGTGGATGTCCGATTACAGATCTAGAAGATATTCAAGACCCAAAGTTAAACCTGGAGTCTGGGCAATCTTGCTAACTGCAAGCAATACACCAGGCATGAAAGATTCGCGATCAAAAGAATCGTGACGAATAGTTAAGGTCTCGCCTGGCCCACCAAAGATAACTTCTTGATGAGCAAGCAATCCTTGCGCCCGAACACTATGCACTGGCACACCTTCAACGAGTGCGCCACGAGCACCATCAAGCGAATCCGTTGTTGCATCGGGCATTGGCGCAGAGCCAGCTTCTGTGCGGGCCTGCGCGATTAATTCGGCTGTGCGGCGCGCTGTTCCACTTGGCGCATCGGCTTTACGCGGATGATGCATCTCTACAATCTCGACGCTTTCAAAATACGCAGCCGCGGCTTTAGCGAACTGCATCATCAAAACGGCGGCAATACCAAAGTTAGGAGCGATAAGAACATTGCTTGACCCAGCATCAACAAGTTGTTGCACCTTAGCCATGCGTACAGAGTCAAAACCGGTGGTGCCAACAACAGCGTGAATACCATTGGCGGTTAAAAATTCAAGATTGGCCATCACTGAATCTGGCACAGTGAAATCAACAGCAACTTGCGCGCCAGCAGCAACGATTGATGAGATGTCGTCGCCTAAATCAATGCTGGCAACTAACTCATGATCGGCGCTTGCCTGCACGGCTGCGCACACCGTGGCACCCATGCGGCCACGAGCGCCAAGAACTGCAACTTTGATTGGTGCGCTCATGATTACTCCGGTCCAACGATGGTGGTCAGTCGTTCCTGCGACCACAAGTGATGCGCAAGGGCGTTTACATCTTCAAGCGTAACGGCTTGCACTCGGTCTAATACCTGTGACACAGATGGAACATCGCCAGTGGTTAGCTCAGCCTTAGCAATACGACTCATGCGTGAACCAGTATCTTCAAGCCCGAGCACCATGCCACCTGCGAGTTGGCCTTTGGCTTTTTCCAACTCAGCAGCCGTGATGCCATTTGCTGCCACATCATCCAAAACCATAGTTACGGTTTCGCGAACGGCATCTAAACGAGCTGGGCCACAACCGGCATAAACACCGACCATGCCTGAATCCAAGAACTGTTGTGCATATGAATACACGCTGTAAACCAGGCCGCGCTTTTCGCGAACTTCTTGGAAAAGTCGACTAGACATACCGCCACCGAGTGCGGCATTTAACAAACTCAGTGAGTATCTACGATCGTCACCGCGATCTAACCCTGGTACTCCGATTACAACATTTGATTGCTCGGTTGTTTTTGGTACAAAAATGGTTTCGCCAGTGCGCTTAACGATTTGCTTGCGTTTAGTTGGCGTGAATGGCGAAGTATCCCCTGCTAAATCAACGCCGCCTTTATCAAACGCTTTACGAACCATTTTTACAACTTGAGCGTGGTCGACATTGCCGGCGATAGCGACAACTAACCGATCTGGCGAATAAAACTTGTTATAGAAACCATAAATTGAACGGCGTGAAAGGGATGAAATATTTTCCACCGTGCCCAGAATCGAGCGACCCAGTGGCGACTCTCCCCAAAGCGCTTTCGCAAAATGTTCGTGTACTAAATCTGATGGATCATCATCGCGCATAGCGATTTCCTCAAGCACAACTTGGCGTTCGCCATTCACGTCAGCAGTAGCAATGGTGGCCGAAGTAATCATGTCAACCAGTACATCAATTGCGGTTGGCACGCTGGTGTCTAGAACCCGCGTGTAAAAGCAGGTGAATTCTTTTGAGGTAAAGGCGTTCATCTCGCCACCAACTGCGTCGATGGATGATGAGATGTCTAGTGCGCTGCGAGTCTTTGTGCCCTTAAACAAGAGATGTTCAAGGTAGTGCGCTGAACCTGTTTGTGAAGGCAGCTCGTCGCGTGAGCCAACATTTACCCAAATGCCAATAGCAGCTGAGCGAACACCTGGCATGTGTTCGGTGATGATTCGCAAACCACCGGGTAGAACAGTGCGCTTTACCAGGCCGCCTTGTTCAGCAGTGAGTAAAGTGCGTGTGGTCCCAGGGCGTTGTTCATGCCCTAGGACCACAGCGGAGTTCTTTGCCATTAGTGGCTATTCACTATCGTCAGAATCGGCTTCTTCGCCTTCAACAACTGGAATCAGTGAAAGCTTTCCACGTGGATCGATTTCTGCAAGTTCAACATGGACCTTATCGCCAATGTTAAGTACATCTTCAACCTTCTCAACGCGCTTTCCGCCAGAGAGTTTACGCAACTGACTGATGTGCAAAAGACCATCGCGACCTGGAGCAAGTGAAATAAATGCACCAAAGTTTGTGGTCTTTACAACTGTGCCCAGGTAACGTTCGCCAATCTCAGGCATAGTTGGGTTTGCAATCGCGTTAATCTGTGCGCGAGCTGCCTCAGCAGCTTCACCATTGCTAGCGCCAATGTAAACAGTGCCGTCATCATCAATGCTGATGTCTGCGCCGGTTTCATCCTGGATCTGCTTGATGATCTTGCCCTTAGGGCCGATAACTTCACCGATTTTGTCCACTGGAATGTTGACAGTGATGATGCGTGGAGCAAACTTACTCATCTCGTCCGGTACGTCAATCGCTTCAGCCATAACTTCAAGAATCGCTAAGCGTGCATCGCGGGCCTGAGTTAAAGCGCCGGCAAGAACCGAAGCTGGAATTCCATCAAGTTTGGTATCTAGCTGCAAAGCAGTAACAAACTCTTTTGTTCCTGCAACCTTGAAGTCCATGTCGCCGAATGCATCTTCGCTACCAAGAATGTCGGTTAGCGCAACGTATTCAGTTTTGCCATCTACTACATCAGAGATAAGACCCATTGCAATACCAGCAACTGCTGCCTTCAACGGAACACCAGCGTTAAGCAGTGCAAGCGTTGATGCACAAACAGAACCCATTGAGGTTGAACCGTTTGAACCAAGAGCTTCAGATACCTGACGAATGGCGTACGGGAATTCACCACGAGTTGGAAGAACTGGCACAAGTGCACGTTCTGCCAAGGCTCCGTGGCCAATTTCGCGACGCTTCGGGCTGCCAACACGACCAGTCTCACCAGTTGAGTAAGGCGGGAAGTTGTAGTTGTGCATGTAGCGCTTGGTGGTAATTGGTGAAAGCGAATCAATCTGCTGTTCCAACTTGAGCATGTTCAATGTGGTTACGCCAAGAATCTGGGTTTCGCCACGTTCGAACAATGCAGAGCCGTGAACGCGAGGAATCACATCTACTTCAGCAGAAAGTGATCGAATGTCGGCAAGGCCACGACCATCCATGCGGATCTTGTCTTTAAGAACGCGGGTGCGGACAAGCTTCTTGGTCAGTGAGCGAAGTGCTGCACTAACTTCCTTTTCGCGACCAGCAAACTGCTCGGCAAACTGAGCAACAACAACAGACTTGATGCGATCAAGTTCAGTTTCGCGCTCCTGCTTACCTGCAATGGTTAGCGCAGTAGCAAGTTCGGTTGAAATAGCAGCAGATACTGCAGCGAAAACATCGTCTTCGTAGTCAAGGAACACTGGGAATTCCTGTGTTTCCTTGGCAGCAACAGCAGCAAGTTCGCTCTGTGCATCACAAAGCGCTTTGATGAAAGGCTTTGCAGCCTCAAGACCTTCAGCAACAACTTCTTCAGTCGGTGCTTTCGCGCCGCCTGCAATTAGTTCGATTGTGTTCTCAGTTGCTTCTGCTTCAACCATCATGATCGCAACATCGTTATCAACTACGCGGCCGGCAACAACCATGTCGAACACTGCTTCTTCAAGCTGTTCGTGTGTTGGGAATGCAACCCACTGGTTCTTGATAAGCGCTACTCGAACGCCACCAATTGGACCAGAGAATGGCAAACCAGCAAGCTGTGTTGACATTGATGCAGCATTGATTGCCACTACGTCATAAAGTTCGTTTGGATCTAGCGCCATAACAGTTACAACAACCTGAACTTCATTACGAAGTCCCTTAACGAATGACGGACGCAATGGGCGATCGATCAAACGGCAGGTAAGGATTGCATCTTCGCTTGGACGACCTTCACGACGGAAGAACGAACCAGGAATACGACCAACTGAGTACATGCGCTCTTCAACATCAACAGTTAGTGGGAAGAAATCAAACTGATCCTTCGGTGACTTTCCTGCAGTAGTTGCTGAGAACAGCATGTTTTCATCGTCTAGAAATACGCTTGCTGCGCCATTTGCTTGCTGAGCTAAGCGACCGGTTTCAAACCGAATTGTGCGCTTGCCGAATGAGCCATTATCAATAATGGCTGTGCTTGTTTTTACTTCGTTACCCTCCACGGGCATCTCCCTTATTACTTGTTAGGGAGTAACGCACTTACGCGTAAACACTTGATTTGGTGCCGATCTTCGATCGAAGTGCGCGGCTAAATTAGCCGAACACCACTACCGAGGACCGACGAACAGTTCTTGCAGTAAGTGGTCACTCCACAAAAAGGGCTAGTCGGTTGACTAGCCCGATTGGTGCTATCGACGAATACCGAGTTTTTCGATGATCGCGCGGTAGCGACTAATGTCTGTCTTGGTTAGGTAATCCAGTAGACGACGACGCTGACCAACTAACAACAGCAGTCCACGACGGCTGTGGTGATCATGTTTGTGTGTCTTTAGGTGTCCAGTTAAATCATTGATACGACGAGTATGCAATGCAATCTGAACTTCTGGACTTCCGGTATCGCCAGGCGTTCTGCCATGTTCTGCGATGATTTCTTGCTTGACCTGTGGGTCTAACGGCATGATTATTTTCCTCTCGGGCGCGGACTGCAATCAGTTTTCTAATTACAGGTAGTCGCGAAATGTGGGGCGCCCGCCCCGCACTCGTCTGGGTTTTACCCTATCAGTGCCCTGTGCCCTCTAGGAAATCGTCAATTTGGCCGCGTGCGGTAGCCACATCAGCGTTCATAGCCACAATTAGCTCATCCACACTAGAAAATGCCTGCATTCCACGGATATGACCCAAGAAATCTAGGTCAATTTGTTGGCCGTAGAGCTTCAAATCGGTGCGATCTAACACATATGCTTCAACCCGGCGAGTTAATACATCGGCAAATGTAGGATTTGTGCCGATACTGATGGCCGCCGGTAAAACTTCGTCGTTCGTGGTGAGCAAACCTGCGTAAACCCCATCGGCCGGAATTATTACGCCATGAGCAACCGAGAGGTTGGCGGTTGGGAAGCCAAGTTCGCGGCCACGCTGATCACCGTAAATTACCTCGCCACTTAGCCTGTGTGGCCGGCCAAGTAGTTTGCGGGCAGCTGCAACATCGCCCGCCAGAATTTCCTTGCGAATCCGCGTTGACGACCAAGCAGAAGTATCGCCCTTTAGCGCAACAACTTCGACCTCAAAACCAAACTTGGTAGCAAGCGCTTGCAAAACTGAAACATCGCCCGCGGCTTTGTTACCAAACCTAAAATTACTGCCAACAACAATCACATCGGCTTGCAGTTGTGTAACTAAAATTTCGTCGACGAATTCATCAGGAGTTAGTCGGCGCAAATTGTCGTTGAACTCTAAAAACTCAACTGCGTCTACTCCAGCTGCTTTAAGCAGTTTGGTCCGATAACTGGGCGAAGTGAGTAACCCAAGAAAGTCACCAGCGCGCAGTACTGAAGCCGGATGCGGATCAAAGGAAGCAGCAACTAACCGTGCTCCCCTGCTATCGGCAATGCGACGCGCTTCACCCAACAAAGCAAGATGCCCCGCATGCACACCGTCGAATACTCCAACCGTTACGACAACTGGTTTCTTTTTAATCGCCATTACACAAACACCACTAGCGGCACGAGTTCGTCGTTTTTCACTTCACACAGCGATACTGCGGTGCCATCAACGCCCAATACGCCAACGGTTCCAGAAGCCGATGCTGGCGCGGGTACTCGAACTCCATGAAGCGCTTTAACGGTTTGCTCTTCGTCAATCTGCACACAATCAAATACTTGACGAATTGCACTAGTGATATCGATTACTTGCGGCTCTGCTTCAAGTTGTTCTAACGATTTCATTGTTGAAAACGCGCCACTGCGGGTACGCCGAAGTGCGGTTAAATGCCCGCCAACTTCAAGGACTGCGCCTAAATCTCTAGCGATAGCGCGTATGTATGTACCCACACTGCAGACAACTCGGACTTCTATGTCGATAACGTCCAGCTCTGTAACATCAGTTATTGATAAAACTTCACAGTCATGGATTGTTACTTCACGAGAGGCAAGTTCCACTTCTTCACCTGCCCGCACACGAGCGTACGCTCGCTTACCATCAACTTGAATGGCACTTACCGAACTTGGTCGTTGCTGTATGTGGCCGCGGAATTCCCGCAGTGCCTCATAGATTTGTGGCTGAGTTATCTCGCGAGTTGTCGCCTGCGAAATCGCTTCACCTTGCGCATCGTCGGTCGTTGTAGCAATACCTAGACGAATTGTGCCCACATATTCTTTTTCACTCTGTGTTAGATATCCCAGAAGTCGAGTTGCTCTGCCAACGCCAATTACCAACATCCCGGTGGCCATTGGATCGAGCGTTCCAGCATGGCCAACTTTGCGGGTATTAAAGATGCGACGCATCTTGCGCACAACATCATGTGATGTCGGCCCTTCAGGTTTGTCGACTAATACGATGCCGTCCAACTTGCACCTATGCTTTCGCTAGGGCTTCTTGAAGCTCGACAATCATTTGCTCGAGATTCGCATGACCGGTGTACCCAGCTGCGTGGGTGTGTCCACCGCCACCAAGTTCGGTTGCTACCGCACCAACATCAACTGTTGTTTTACTACGAAGCGAACCTTTCCAAATGCCGTCATCACCTTGCTTGAAAATTGCTGATACTTCAGCCTCAGCGGTGCGACGAAGCACATCAATAACCCGCTCCATCGCCAACTCAGTTAAGCCGTATCGCTGATCGAGTGAAATTGATGTGAACACTAACCCTTTGCCGCGAACCGCATCAGGAATCAACTGCGCTCGACCAATTGCATCGCCGAGCATCTGAATGGCTGAGAAAGATTCAGTATCAAATAACTCGATTGAAAGATTCGCGTGATCAATCCCTGCTTCGAACAATCTTGCGGCAATCTGCATGGTGTATGCAGTAGTTGAGCTATAACGAAATGATCCGGTGTCTGTTGCTAGACCAGCGTAAATTGCTGAAGCGATATCTGGTGTCAATTCAACTTTGAGCAAATCAATTAGTTCTAGGGCCAGTTCCGCTGTAGCAGCAGCATCTGGATCAACTAGGTGCAACTTGCCAAAGCCTGTGAACGATGGATGATGGTCAATCGCGATTGAATTTTCTGCGCAAACCAAGGTGTCTTCCAAAACACCTAACCGCTCATGCGAGGAAGTGTCACACGAAATAACTAAATCAACTGGCGTCACATTCTCTGGAGACACCACCATGTGCTTGCCAGGCAGAATCTGTAAAGATTCAGGCACCGTAAACCCAGGCTCTCCCACCGAAACTTGAACTTTCTTGTTCAACGATTCCAGAGCCAGCCCAATTGCCAGAGCCGAACCCAATGCATCTGCATCAGGTGAGACATGCGCAATTAACAGAACAGACTCGGCCTGCTCAATGAGCGAAACCGCGCCAGTCCAGTCTTGATCAAATTTAGGCATTACTTCTGCGGATCCTGTGCGTCATCACTTGAACGATACGGATCAGCCTCACCAGCAAATGTTGCAGTAGCAGCCTGCGCACTCACCTGTGCATCAGCCTGCTTTGCTTCCCGGAGTAAATCATCGATGGCTCGCACATTTTCTGGTAGCGCATCTCGAATGAATTCAACGGTTGGAGTGAACTTAATCCCAGTACGTTTGCCAATCTCGCTACGCACTAAACCGCGCGCAGATTCCAACGCTGCCGCGGTACCAATCGCTTCCTCTTCAGTGCCATAAACGGTGTAAAAAACCGTTGCGTCACGTAAATCTGGCGATAATCGCGCAGCAGTAACTGTGATGAAACCTAACCTTGGATCTTTGATCTTAAGTTCCAAGGTTTCGGCCACAATCTCTTGAATGCGTTCGCCGAGTCGGCGCGCCCGTGCTACATCAACCATGAATTCTCTCCTTAACTACGGTGTTGAAAAAGGTCACGCGCTTTAGTCGCGTACCTTCTCCCTCATTTCGTAGGTCACGATTAAGTCATCAACTTTTACGTCGTTAAATGATCCAAGACCGATACCGCACTCGAAGCCTTCTCGGACTTCGGTTGCATCGTCTTTGAAGCGACGAAGCGTATCAACCGATAGGTCCTGATGAATGATTACGCCATCGCGCATCAAACGAGCCTTAGCCTTGCGCTTAATCAGGCCGTCCTTGACGATACAGCCAGCAATGTTTCCGAACTTGCTTGATCGGTAAACCTCACGGATTTCAGCAGTGCCGAGTTCGACTTCTTCGTACTCTGCCTTACGCATACCCTTAAGTGAAGATTCGATATCGTCGATAACTGCGTAGATGACGTTGTAGAAACGAATCTCTACACCTTCACGATCAGCTAGTTCACGAGTCTTACCTTCAGGGCGAACGTTGAAGCCAATGATCAATGCATCAGATGCAGCAGCAAGTGTCACATCGTTTTCGGTAATTGCGCCAACACCGCGATGGATTACGCGTAGTGATACGTTCTCGTCACCCACATCAAGAGCCAACAATGCATCTTCGAGTGCTTCAACCGAACCAGAAACGTCACCCTTGATGATGATCTTGAGTTCAGCGATTTCGCCCTTCTCAAGGCTACGAAGCACGTCGTCCAAAGTATGACGTTTACGACGCTTAGCAAGTTCAGCATTACGCTCACGTGCTTGACGTGACTGCGCAATCTGACGTGCCGTGCGGTCTTCGTCCACAACTAGGAACGAGTCGCCTGCGCGTGGCACAGCGGTCAAGCCAAGTACCTGAACAGCGCGAGCCGGACCAGCGAACTCAACAACATTGCCATCTTCATCGAGCAATGCACGAACACGACCATAAGCGTCACCAACAACGATTGATGCACCTGGCTTTAGCGTTCCACGCTGCACAAGAACTGTGGCAACCGGACCACGGCCACGGTCAAGATGTGCTTCGATAGCAACACCCTGTGCGTCCTGATTCGGGTTAGCGCGCAAATCAAGTCCAGCATCAGCGGTAAGTAGCACTGAGTCAATAAGCTCATCGATGTTGAGCAAACTCTTTGCCGAAACGTCAACGAAAATTGTGTTGCCGCCGTACTCTTCTGGAACAAGACCGTATTCAGTTAACTGACCGCGAACCTTTGTTGGATCCGATCCTTCTTTATCGATCTTGTTCACTGCAACAACGATTGGCACGCCAGCAGCTTGAGCGTGGTTAAGCGCTTCAACTGTCTGTGGCTTAACGCCATCATCAGCTGCCACAACCAAGATTGCGATGTCAGTTACCTGAGCACCACGAGCACGCATAGCCGTGAAGGCCTCGTGACCCGGGGTGTCGATGAACGTAATTGCTCGGTTAATGCCTTCATGCATGTGATGAATCTGGTACGCACCAATGTGCTGAGTAATTCCACCTGCTTCACGTTCAATCACATTTGTTTGACGGATTGCATCAAGCAAGCGGGTCTTACCATGATCAACGTGACCCATAACGGTTACAACTGGTGGACGAATCTCTAGAGTTTCATCGCCACCTTCATGGCCAAATTCAAGATCGAACGATTCAAGTAATTCGCGATCTTCATCTTCAGGCGAAATAACTTGAACGTCGTAATTAAGTTCAGCACCTAGTAACGCCAGCGTGTCTTCATCAACTGACTGAGTCGCTGTCATCATTGCACCAAGTTTGAATAGCAACTGAACTAACGCTGCTGGCTCGGTGCCAATCTTTTCGGCGAAATCGGTAAGTGAACATCCGCGTGGCATACGTAGTGGTTGACCTTGACCCATAGGTAGCGATACGCCACCCATAGAAGGCGCAATCATGTTGTCGAATTCTTGACGCTTTGCCCGCTTTGACTTACGACCCTTCGATGGGCGGCTTCCCGACTTACCGAAAGCTCCCGCTGCGTTACCGCGGCCACCTGTACCCGCACCTGGGCGACCAACACCTGGACGACCCGGTGCGCCACCGGCTGCTGCGCCTGGTCCTGTTGCAGGTGCGCCACCTGGACGTGGACCACCAAAACCACCACGATCAGGACGATCGCCACCTGGACGTGGACCACTGAAGCCACCTGGACGCGGACCGCCAGCGCCAGCTGGGCCACCTGGACGTGGACCGCCCGGGCGAGGACCACCAGCGCCAGCCGGACGCGGACCACCAGGTCGTGCGCCACTGTCGCCAGTACTAAACGGATTGTTGCCAGTACGCGCAGCGCCAGGTCGTGCGCCGCCAGTACTAAATGGATTATTGCCAGGACGAGGACCACCAGGTCGTGGACCTGGACGTGGCGCTGCTCGTGGTGCTGGAGGACCAGGAACTGCGCCAGCGGTTGCCGATGGCGCTTCTACAACAGGTTCTACGACAGCTGTTGGTTCCGGCGCCGCTACAACTGGCGCAAAGTCAGTTACTTCTGCAGTTTCAGTTGGGGCTTCTTCGGCCGCCTTCTTAATAGCTGCTTTTTTGGTCGCTGCTTTTTTTACAGCACCAGGAACTACATCAACATTTAATTCAGGGAACTTAGCTTTCAGTTTTTTGAAAACGAAAGGTTCCACTGATGATGATGCAGATTTAACAAATTCATTAATTTCAGCGAGTTTGCTGATTACATCGCTACTCTCGACATCTGCTGCCTGAGCGATTTCCCAGACCCGAATCTTGGCTGCCACTTTTCTCCAGTCTGATCCGGGTGCTAAGCCAATAGTTACCGGACCGTTTGTGTTTCCTCGGCGTTCATTGTTGAACGCTCTGTGTGCGGACGTTCATTGTTAGAACGCGACCGTGTTGGTTGACATACGGAACTCCCATTACGTAAGTGTTGCGGATACAAAATCTGCTACGGCTGTTACATCTAGCGAAACCGGTACTCGCAATGCGCGAGCAATGGCCTTGCGTTGAACAGCTGTACTGAAACAATCTGGCTTTAGATGCAACCATGCACCACGCCCTGGCAAGGTTCCGGCTGAATCAACCACTGCGTGATTGTCGGCCAGAACTATGCGAATCAGTAGATTCTGCAGTTCGCGACTGCGGCAGCCAACGCACATACGCGTAGGTGTCATAGTCGTGAACCTTCCTTAGTTTAGCCCGAAGTTGGACATTGCCCTATTTTTAGCGACAAACGGGCGGGTTTACGCTTGCGCTGTATCGGATTTGATGTCGATTTTGGCGCCAGTTAGGCGGGCCGCTAGGCGGGCGTTCTGCCCTTCGCGCCCAATGGCTAATGACAATTTGTAGTCAGGAACCACTACGCGCACGACTCGGTTTTCCACATCAAGTACGTCTGCCGAAATCACTGGAGCTGGCGAAAGTGCATGCGCAACATACTCGGCTAGGTCGTCGCTGTAATCAACAATGTCAATTTTTTCGCCACCAAGTTCAGTCATAACCGCGCGCACTCTTGAACCCATTGGCCCGATGCACGAACCCTTTGGATTAACCCCTTGTACATTTGTGGCGACAGCAATCTTTGTACGATGGCCAGCTTCGCGCGCTATACCTTCGATTGTCACAGTGCCATCGGCGATTTCTGGAACTTCAAGCTTGAACAATTCTTCAACAAAGCGCGGATGACTTCGAGAAAGTGTGATGATTGGACCCTTTGGACCCATTTTTACCGCAACGATGTAACACCGAATTCGGCGACCGTGTGTGTATTCTTCGCCGGGCGCCCACTCTTCAGGGGGCAACACACCTTCTACTTCACCAAGGTTGACGAAAATCAGACGCTTGTCCGCACCCTGCTGAATAACCCCAGAAACAATGTCGCCTTCTTTGGCAGCGAACTGTGCAACAGTGGCATCGTCGTCAGCAGCTTTTAGGCGCTGGGCAATTACACCTCGAGCAAGCGATGCTGCTACTCGGCCAAAACCCTGAGGGGTAACTTCAAATTCGGCCAGAAAATTGCCTTCTTCATCAAGTTCTTTGGCGAAAACTGCAACATGCCCGGTTGTGCGATCAAGCTGTACGCGCGCATTGGGTGCAGCGTCAGCGCTGTGCTGGTAGGCAACTGTCAATGCCTGTTCGATTGACTCGACCACATAGTCAAGAGAAAGTCCTCGTTCGCGCGTTAAACCTTTAAGCGCACTGATATCAATGTCCATTAGTTATCCTGTTCGCTCTCATCGAGCTTCTTGAACTCAACTTGAATTGTTGCTTTCGAAATTTTGGTCACATCTACTTCACGAGTCTTTTTATCAACCTCGATGGTGACAATTGGGTCAGCAAAAGCTGCAATCCGACCAGTTAAGTTGTGGGCATCGCCTTTAATTTCAACTAAACGACCGATGTTGCGGCGCCAGTGCACCGGCTTACTTAATGGTCGGTCAACGCCTCGTGAAGAAACCTCGAGTAGGTAGGGCATCTCACCCATCACGGTGCTTTCATCCAAGTAAGCAGAAATAGCCCGTGACGATTCCGAGATTGCGTTCATGTCCACCGGCGTATCGGCATCGATCACTACTTCAAGTACTCGGCGACGACCCGCCGTGGTGAGAATGATGTCGTCTACTTCATAACCAATGGCAGACACAACTGGACTGAGGTGGGTAATTAATTCAGCAACAGTTGCCATAATCGTGCGCCTTTTCAATTTGGTCGAGCAGTTATGCCCGTAAGGATACGCCAGAAAATGCGCAGTGCATATTGCGTTTTTGAAAAATTTAGATTGTCTGGCCTGACAAATGTCTATTTATTAGCGTTTTCTTCGCTATTCCAAGCATTCACGATATCGAGCACATCGCCCAACCGCTGGGCCACTGCAGCTGGGACAACTCCTAAATCAGGAGTTTCAGCGGCGGGCAGTTGCGAATGTGGTATCCAAATCCCGCGCATGCCGATTGACTGTGCGCCATGAATGTCGTCGAACATTCGATCTCCAACGAAAGCTGCTTCGTGTGGGTCAACGTCCAAGTTATAAAGCACATCGGCAAACACGGTTCGATGTGGTTTACCAGTTGCAACATCGCTGGTGAAAAGTAAGTAATCGAACAGATGTAACACTCCATCGCGCTCAAGCACGCGCTCGTGATGCCAACGTGGCCACATTGTGTTGGATAGCACTCCAGTGCGAATCCCCTGCCCGCGAAGCGCTTCCAACATTGGCATTGCATCTTCATCGGTGTAGGTGTGTGGATCCCATGCTGCTAAATATGCTTCAAGACCCGCTTGATGTTCGGGGCTTGAAGTATCGATGCCTGCTTCGATAAACAAATCTTCTAGAACGCCAGTGCCAACTTCACCCATTGTGTTTAGTTGATGCGACCAGCGTGCTTGTTCGCCATGATGTAGAACTTGCGCGAGTTCTTCAACGCGTGATGCGTCGTAAACATTTGCGTACGCGCGCCACTGATCGCGCAAATCAACCGGGTGCCACGGGGTTAGCGTGCCGCCCCAATCGAAAATGACTGCCTTGATTGGCATGACTAAGCCTTAACAACCTGGTGAATGTGCGAAACAGCATCAGCCACAGCGATGTTCTCTTGGTTACCCGAAACTCGATCACGAACTTCAACGACACCGTCAGCCAATCCTTTACCAACCACCACAATCGTTGGAATGCCGAGCAATTCTGAATCGTTGAACTTAACGCCTGGCGAGACACCTTTGCGATCATCAAACAATACGCGCACGCCTAGTGCCTCTAGTTCAGTAGCAATCTCGTTGGCTTTAGCGAAAACCTCTTCATCTTTGCCGGTTGCCAAGATGTGCACATCCGCTGGCGCAATTTCGCGCGGCCAAATCATGCCCTTGTCGTCATGCGATTGTTCAGCAATAGCAGCAACAGCGCGGGAAACCCCGATGCCATAAGAACCCATGGTTACGGTAACTAGCTTGCCGTTTTCATCTAGCACTTTCAGATCTAGTGCCTCGGCATATTTACGACCAAGTTGGAATATGTGACCTATTTCAATACCGCGAGCAATGTTAAGTGGCGAGCCACAAGCCGAACACAAATCGCCTTCGCGAATTTCAGCCGCGTCGACAACCGCATCCCAAGTGAAATCGCGCCCGGCTACCAAATCGTAAACATGGTGATCGCGTTTGTTCGCGCCGGCAATCCATCGAGTTCCGTTTACAACGCGCGGGTCAACTACAAAACGAATACCACTTGCTGATTTTTCGCCAAGTACTTCTGGCCCAATGAAACCTTTAACCAATGCAGGTGTCTTAGCGAAATCAGCTTCTTCAAACGCGCGAGCAGTGGCTGGATGCACTGCAGTCTCTAGGCGCTTCATATCTAGTTCGCGATCGCCGGGTAATCCGACTACTAGCGGAGTCTGCGAACCATCAATGTGGGTCAACATAACTACAACACATTTCAATGTGTCCGTGCCTGTCCAAGTGTTACCAAAGTTCTGATTTGAGAACGCGACTAAATCAGAAATAGATGACGCGCCTGGCGTTAGTTCAACATGCGCGGCGCCAATCCCTGAAGCATCTTGCTGCGCCGGAACTGGCGTAACGATTGCTTCAACATTGGCAGCGAGTTCACACGAACCACACTGAACGTAGGTATCTTCGCCAACTTCGCACGGAGCCAAAAACTCTTCACTTGCAGAGCCGCCCATCGCGCCAGAAGTTGCCGAAACAATTACGAACTCCAAACCCAATCGCTTGAAGGTTGCGATGTACGCCTGACGATGACGCTCATACGAGACGGCAAGTCCGGCTTCGTCTATGTCGAAAGAGTATGAATCTTTCATCACGAATTCCCGACCACGCAAAATACCTGCACGCGGACGAGCTTCATCGCGATACTTCGTCTGAATCTGATACAGACTTACTGGCAAATCTTTATAGGAAGAATATTCGCCCTTAACCATGAGAGTGAACATTTCCTCGTGGGTTGGCCCTAGTAGGTAGTCCGTGCCTTTACGATCTTGTAGCCGAAAGAGGGTCGGCCCGTATTCATTCCAACGATCCGTTGCCTCGTAAGGCTCACGCGGTAAAAGTGCTGGGAAGTGAACTTCCTGGAATCCGGCCTTGTCCATCTCTTCGCGAACAATGCGCTCCACATTTCGATAAACCTGGTAACCCAATGGCAGCCAAGAGAAAACACCAGGAGCTACTCGCCGGACAAAGCCACCGCGCACAAGGAGTTTGTGGCTGGGCACTTCAGCATCGGCTGGGTCTTCCCGAAGTGTTCGAAGGAACAGGGTCGACATGCGTAACACTGGCAATCTCCTTTAGTAATGCTGTGCAATTATCGTACCGAAGGCATGGCTTGACTTAGTTCAGCCACCACTAGAACAAAACTGTGGCGAAACTATCTACTTGCTTGAATCCGACCTTCTCGTACATCGCGATTGCATTGCGGTTGAAATCATTTACATACAGGCTCACGGTTGGCGCGATATCCTGAAGAACGTACTTCACTACCGAAGCCAGCGCGTGGCGACCAATGCCTTGGCCGCGCAATTCTGGGCTCACCCACACCCCTTGCAGTTGAGCTACCTGTGCGCCGACACAACCAACTTCTGCCTTGAATGCAATTTGGTCCTGCTCAATACGGACGAAAGATTTGCGATTTGAAATGAGCTCGCTTACTCGGTTGCGGTAACTCATTCCTGCGCCTTTAGCCAATGGCGAAAGTCCGACTTCATGGGTGAACATTTCAACACAGGCTGGGAACAGGATGTCTAAATCCATCAGCGTGGAATAGTTGACTCGATCATCAACAATCAAATCGCTACGAGTTTGAGTCATCATCACTGGCTGATTCGCCCGAATCGCTCGCGCAGTTCCCCAATGCACCTCTAACATCGCCCAGAGTTGCAGCACTTCATTGGCTGGTCCGACTATTGAAGAGCACCTTCGCCCTTGCCTAACTAAAACCTCTGTAAACAATCGTTGCGATTCTTGTGAAGTTTCTATTGGGACCAAGTTCGCACCAAATAGCATCGCGGATTCCAGACGTTCACCATCAAAAGCCCCAATGATTTCTAAAGTGCGTCGGGTAATACCAGCGAGCCCATGTTGTTCCAGTCTCGAGGCAACATAGGTATGTCGAACTGGATTGGCATTTATCATTGACCACAGCTGACTAAGGCTGTGTGTATCAATAGGTCGAAGCTCGAGGCCCATAGTTATGGGGTAGAAACGCTTGGCTTGCCTGACTCGCTCATTTCAGCCGCAAGTTTGTGGGCTTCTTCAAGCAATGTGGCAACAATGTCGGCTTCTGGAACAGTTTTGATAACTTCGCCGCGCACGAAAATCTGACCCTTACCGTTTCCGCTGGCTACCCCAAGATCTGCTTCGCGAGCTTCACCTGGGCCGTTAACAACACAACCCATAACAGCGACGCGAAGTGGCACATCAAAATCTTTCAAACCTTCAGTAACTTGTTCAGCCAAAGTGTAAACATCAACCTGAGCGCGACCACATGATGGACAGGAAACAATCTCAAGTCCGCGCTGACGAAGGTTAAGTGATTCGAGAATCTGGTTTCCAACTTTAACTTCTTCAACCGGCGGAGCAGATAGTGAAACACGAATCGTGTCACCGATGCCTTCTGCAAGTAATGCGCCGAAAGCCACTGCAGATTTAATGGTCCCCTGGAACTGTGGACCCGCTTCAGTTACACCCAGGTGCAACGGATAGTCACACTGCTGCGCTAGCAAACGATATGCCTGCACCATCACAACTGGGTCGTGATGTTTTACCGAAATCTTGATGTCACGGAAGCCGTGCTCTTCAAAGAGTGAGCATTCCCAAAGCGCAGATTCAACAAGAGCTTCGGGAGTCGCTTTGCCGTACTTTGCAAGTAGGCGCTTATCCAAACTACCGGCGTTTACGCCGATACGAATTGGCGTACCAGTCTCGCCAGCAGCTCGAGCGATCTCTTTTACTTTGTCATCAAATTGTTTGATGTTGCCTGGGTTAACGCGTACAGCGGCAACACCTGCATCGATGGCCGCGAAAACATATTTTGGCTGGAAGTGAATATCTGCAATAACCGGGATACTGCTCTTCTTAGCGATGATTGGCAACGCGTCGGCATCGTCTTGACTTGGCACGGCAACGCGCACAATCTGACAACCTGATGCGGTTAGTTCAGCGATCTGCTGCAAAGTTGAATTGATGTCGGCAGTCAGAGTTGTAGCCATTGACTGCACACTCACTGGTGCGCCGCCACCCACTAACACGGGATGCGTATTGTGGCGCAAAAGTAACTGACGACTTTTACGACGCGGTGCTAAAACTGGCGGTGGTAATTCTGGCATTCCGAGCGTTGCTGACATACCTCTATTATCAGGCACAATCACCCATTACGCCTGACCCAGGTGCTTAGAACGCAATCGGCTTAATCAGGTCGGCAACGATTGAGATTATGGATAGTCCGATCAGCAGTACACCCATCACGTAAGCCAGCGGCATCATTCGCACAGTATCGACTGGTCCTGGCAATGGTTTACGGCGCAGTCTGGCGATTTGTCGGCGAGCCCCTTCGTAAATAGCGGCAGCTAAATGACCACCATCGAGCGGCAAAACCGGCACTAGGTTGAACATAAATAAGAACATGTTCAGCGAGGCAATCATCATCAAAAATGACCATGTTTTATCGGTTGTAGTTGCGCCTTGATCGGATGCGATCTGGCCGCTTATCTGGCCAATCCCAATCACACTCACGGGACCATCAGCTGCGCGCGGTTTAGACGTGAACACGCTCTGCGCCATCCCAAAGGCGGCTTTAGGAAACGACAGGATCGCTGACCCTGTGCCTGTAACCTGCTGCCAAATAAAACCTGGCATCGAACTAAGCGAGTCAGTCTGGGATTCAAACGCAGGACGAACACCAACGAACCCAACTGTCTGCGTTTTGCCGGTATCAACCCCGGCGTCATAAATCGGAATGTCTCGAGCAGGCAAAATTACTGTTACCGACTTGATCTGACCATCGCGGTCAAATTTCAAAACCGCTGACTTATTGGCAAGTGAACTAACCGCATTGCCCAAATCTTCCCAGGCGCTCAGTTGTACGCCGTTAACTGCTAAAAGGGTGTCGCCCGATTGCAAGCCAGCCAAATGAGCGGCGGAGGCCACACCATCAGCACACGAGCCATCAGTGGATTCAATGCCTGTTGGATTGTCGGTAGTTGGAACACACGCAACAACTGCCGCAACAGAAGTAGTTGGCACTGAAGTGCCGACAAAGACACAGGCAATCGTGAACAGTATGCAGGCAATCAAGAAATTCATGAATGGTCCACCGAACATAATGATGAACTTCTTCGGTGCTGAAAGGTTATACAAAGCGCGTGCTTCTTCGCCTGGTCGAATCTCTCGCAATGAACTTTGGCGGGCACCTTCGATTAGCGAGCCAAAGAAGCCTCTTTCATCTTCATCCTCGAGCAAATCTTGCGAATGTTCATCAGATTCATGGGGAGCATCAGCTACTTCAGTTTGAGAAAATTCGCTGGGTTGGTTTTTGCCAGGACCAAACATGCCAATCAAACGCACATAACCGCCAAGTGGGATTGCTTTCAAACCGTATTCAGTTTCACCTCGTACTCGCGACCACAGAGTTGGACCGAACCCAATCATGTATTCGCTGACACGTACCCCAAACTTCTTGGCTGGCACCATGTGACCAATTTCGTGCAAGCCAATTGATGCCAAAAGTGACAGAACGAAAATCAGTACGCCGAAAGAGCCTGACACCTAGAAACCTCCATGTTCAAGCAACTGCTGTGCGTATTGCATCGACCAGTTACTTGCTGTTAATACATCATCAATTGTCATGTCTTCATCTGACATAAAGCCATTCAGAATGTGCTGCTCAACAACTGACTGCACTAAACGCATGATGCCAAGGTAGGAAATGTGCCCCGCTAAAAATGCAGCCACTGCAATTTCGTTGGCACCGTTCATAGCCGCCGGCGCTGTGCCAGCAAACTGACCAACACGTTTTGCCATCCGCACTGCTGGGAATAAATCATCGTTGACTGGCTCAAATGTCCAGGTACTTGCGGTTGACCAATCGCATGCACTGCCGGCGTTTGCCACTCGGTCTGGCCAGCCCAGTCCAAGCGCGATCGGTAAATGCATGTCAGGCGGGCTTGCTTGCGCAATTGTGGAACCATCAACAAATTCGACCATTGAATGCACCACGGATTGTGGATGAACCACAACTTCGATTTGTTCAAATGGAATATTGAAAAGCAGATGAGCTTCGATAATCTCAAGTCCCTTGTTGAACATCGTTGACGAGTTAATTGTGACAACTGGACCCATGGACCAAGTTGGATGCGCCAATGCTTGCTCTGGAGTAACCGTTTCTAATTGTTCGCGAGTGGAATTTCTAAATGGTCCGCCACTTGCAGTGAGTACTAACTTTTGAACTTCCGTGAAACTGCCAGCACGTAAACATTGCGCCAGCGCTGAATGCTCGGAATCGACCGGAATGATTTGGTCAGGTTTAGCAAGCGCTGTTACTGCTCGCCCACCGATAACTAGCGATTCTTTGTTAGCAAGTGCCAACTGTGTACCAGCTTGCAACGCGGCAACTGTTGGCATCAGGCCAGCAGCTCCAGTGATTGCGTTAAGCACAACATCGCACTCAAGCGCCGCAACCTGTGTTGCTGCATCTACTCCAGTCAAAATTGTCGGCAATTTTGTTACGCCAAGTCGATCGGCAGTTTCTTTTAGTAACTCTGCAAGTTTTTGCTGAGCATTAGCTTCGCCAACAGCAACTGTTTCCACCCCAAATGAAATTGCCTGCTGCGCTAAAAGCGCAAGGTTCCCGCCAGCTGCGGATATCGCAATTACTGAAAACAGTTCAGGATTAGCCGAAACGATGTCGAGTGCTTGCGTGCCAATAGAACCTGTGGACCCAAGAATTACTATGCGACGAGGCGAACTAGAGATTTGCAGTCACCTTCTAGAGTTCCAGGCCAGTGAGCACCATGATGCGCTCGTGCGTTAAATCTTCCATCGCCCAACGCACGCCTTCTTTGCCAACACCAGAATTTTTCACGCCGCCGTAGGGCATTTGATCTGCGCGAAATGCTGGGACATCGCCAATAATTACGCCGCCAACTTCCAGTGTGCTTTGGGCAAGAAACGCAGTCTGAATGTCGTGTGTGAAAACACCTGCCTGTAACCCGAAATCAGAATTGTTAACTGCATTGAAAGCTTCTTGTGTTGATGACACTTTGGCCAGAACGATTACCGGACCAAACACCTCGCACGCCGCAACCTTGGCATCAGCAGGCACATCGGCAAGCACTGTTGGCGCATAGTACGAACCGTCGCGGGTTCCACCTGTCAGTAAAGTTGCGCCAGCGGCTACTGCTTCATTCACCCATTCTTGAACGCGTTGCGCCGCCGCTTCATTAATCAGCGGACCAACAACAGTGCTCTCGTTATAAGCGTCTTCAACAGTTAATGCTGCGGTCTTCTCCACTATTTTTGGCACCAGTTGGTCGTAGAGCGAATCATGGATAAATACGCGCTGCACCGAGATGCAAGATTGGCCCGCCTGTGACGCACCGAATGTTGCAATGCGCGTTGCAGCAAACTCGATGTCTTGCTCACTTGACCAGTCATCAAGTACTACGGCAGCCGCGTTGCCGCCGAGTTCCAAAATTACATGCTTGTGTGGAATCTCTCTTTGAATTTGGTATCCAACTGTGTCTGAACCAGTGAAGGAAAGGATCGGCAAGCGCACGTCTGCGGTAATTGCAGCCGTTGCTTCTCGCGAAATTGGCAGGATAGACCACATGCCTTCTGGCAAATTTGTCTCACTCAAAATCTCGCCAATAATTAGGGCACTAATCGGGGTATACGCAGCTGGCTTAATGATGATTGGCGCTCCAACAGCTAGCGCAGGTGCGATCTTGTGCGCAACCAAGTTAAGAGGGAAATTAAATGGCGCAATTCCTAACACCGGGCCCAGTGGAAATCTGCGAATAATTCCGAGTCGGCCAACACTTGTTGGGTCGGTATCAAGGCGCTGCAATTCGCCAACAAAACGCCTGGCTTCTTCCGCTGCCCACCTGAAAGTGCTGATTGCGCGGTTTACTTCAACGCGTGACCACATAAGTGGCTTACCGCCTTCATCAGTGATGATGCGTGCAACTTCTTCATGGCGGGCCTGCAACTGTGTTGACACGTGCATAAGTGCTTCAGCGCGAGTCGCGGCCGAGGTTGCAGCCGCCTCATGACGCACAGCCCAAGCCGCGGCGATTGCCAGTTCCACATCAGCTTCTGTTGGCACATAGTGCTCCGCCACTAACTCACCAGTGGGATGTTTTACCTGGGCAATTTCGTCGCTGATAGTGGACTTTCCAGCGATCCAAAACGGATAGGCAGTTTTCATACTCCTACGCTACGCCTGTCAGGGATACGATTGCACAATGACCACGATAAATGATGACAACGCTGTCAACGGAATCATGCAAAAGCGAGTACTGGCTACCGCTATTCCGGGCCCACAATCTCAAACATTGCACCAGCGCCGAACTACCGCTGTTAGCGCGGGCGTCGGCGCTACCTTGCCTATCTTCATCGCGAAAGCTGCCGGCGGAATCGTTGTTGATGTAGACGGCAATCAACTAATTGATTTCGGTTCTGGCATTGCGGTAACCAGCGTTGGAAACTCGGCTCCTGCTGTAGTAGATCGCATTACCGCCCAGGTTAAAGATTTCACGCACACCTGCTTTATGGTGACCGAATATGAAGAATATGTTGAAGTGTGCGAAGCCCTAAATCGCTTAACACCCGGAACACACGAAAAGCGCTCGGCACTATTTAATACCGGCGCTGAAGCGGTTGAGAACGCAGTGAAGATTGCGCGCAGTGCAACAGGGCGCCAAGCGATAGCTGTTTTTGAACATGGTTACCACGGCCGGACAAATCTAACTTTGGGTATGACTGCAAAGAACATGCCGTACAAGCACACTTTTGGTCCGTTTGCTCCTGAGATTTATCGATTCCCTACGTCCTATCCATTCCACGATGAACTCTCTGGCCCAGATGCTGCGAAGCTCGCGATTAGTCGCATGGAGAAGGAACTTGGCGGCAGTAACATCGCAGCAATCGTCTTGGAGCCAATTCAAGGTGAAGGTGGCTTCGTTGTTCCAGCACCAGGCTTCATGTCAGCACTGGCTGACTATGCAAAAGCGCAGGGCATTTTGTTCATTGCTGATGAAGTACAGACTGGTTTCTGTCGCACCGGCAACTGGTTTGCTAGTGAACACGAAGGCATCGTGCCTGATCTGATCACAACTGCTAAAGGTATAGCTGGCGGCATGCCGTTAGCTGGGGTTACTGGTCGCGCCGACATCATGGATGCAATTCATGCCGGTGGTCTCGGTGGAACTTATGGCGGCAACCCAGTGGCTTGCGCTGCAGCACTGGGTTCAATCGAAACTATGGAACAGTTTGACCTCGTCAATCGCGCCAAAGACATCGAGGCAATTATGCTGCCAAGGCTTAACGCGATTGCTACCCAAACTGGGGTTATCGGTGAAGTGCGTGGCCGTGGCGCGATGATTGCAGTTGAAATTGTGCAGCCAGGCACAAAGAATCCAGATCCTGAACTCACTGCAAAAGTTGCTAAAGCTTGTCATGCACAAGGGCTGGTAGTTCTAACTGCTGGCACTTACGGAAATGTACTTCGCTTCTTGCCACCGCTTGTGATTCCAAATCATTTATTAACCGAAGCGCTGGACATAATCACAGAACAGTTTGTGGCGGCAACCGCATAGCACTGCGCACCATTTGCGCCTTTGCGCCACACTAGTTACATGACCAAACAGCTGGTGGTTCTCGATACGTGGACTGTTGCGCCAAAACATGTCGCGCGCGCTTTCATGTACATGGGACTTCATCGCCGACCTATGCGAAAAGTTGCTGGTCTTAGTTTCTGGAAACTTTTAGGCACCGGTTCCGGCCGAACTTTCACAATGCGTGATGCCAATCCAAAGCAGTGGGCTGTCTTAACCGTTTGGGCTAATCACGACGATTACAAAACTTTCACAACTAGCAAGATGTTCAAAGCATGGCAATCTATCGCGACGGGGTCTGCGCACGCTGAACTTGAACCGCTAAGTACCAAAGGCACATGGGCCGGGCAAACTCCATTCATCCCCGAAGATGTAACGCGCTGGACGGGTCCAACCGCAGCGCTAACCCGGGCACGCATCAAACCACGCTGGTGGATCAGTTTTTGGCGCAGCGTGCCGCCAGTATCAATCGATTTACACAACACTGCGGGCCTACTCGCAACACTCGGTATCGGCGAAGCTCCTGTTGGCCTGCAAGGTACTTTCAGTATCTGGCAAAACACCGATGCAATCACGCAGTTCGCCTCTCGCCAAGCCCCACATCAAGCAGTGGTTGCTCGCACTCATCAAACAGGTTGGTACGCCGAAGAACTTTTTGCTCGCTTTAAAGTATTAACAATGAGCGGGACATTAGATGGCGTAGATCTGAGTCAGGTGAGCGCTGATGAATAATCTTGCGCGCACCTTGCGCGACGCTCCCCTTGCCCTTTTATCCATCACCATCGCCTTAAACATTTCCTGGCCAATTTTGCAGGGTGATACCAGATTGGTAGTCACAATTCTTGGCGTAATCACGTTTTATTTAGAGTCGCTGACTCATGCGTTTGTGACACGTGGACTGCGCTTTGTTCTAACATTCGTGGCAGTTGTGCTGCCGATAGCTTTTGTCGCTGAGGTAATAGGAGTTCATACTGGATTGCCTTTTGGTGATTATTCCTACAGCACTTCGCTTGGTTGGATGCTTTGGGATGTTCCGCTACTGATTCCGCTTGCTTGGTTCATGATGATGTACCCGTGCTGGTTAATCGCTACTTCAATGCACAAGAAACCAGTGATTCAAATTGGTATTGCTGCGTGGCTGATGGCAACTTGGGATCTATTCCTTGACCCACAGATGGTCAATGAAGGATTCTGGCTCTGGCATGCAGATTCTGGCACCACAACTCAAATTCCACTGAGCAATTTTTTCGGCTGGTTACTAACCGCCGCAGTTGTATTCGCAATACTTCAAGTTGTGCTACCAAAACATACAGTTACTGAAAACAACTACCCGCTAGCCAAGTTTTGGCAGGCTGATTCTGTTCCGTATCTGGCAGTTGCCTGGGTTTGGCTTGGCAGCTTCATCGCGAACATCGGTTGGTTCTCACCTTTTCTAAACCAGCCGCGCACAGCAATTACTGGATTGATCGGCATGGGAATTGTTTTAGTTCCGTTCTATCGGGCGCAGATAAAGATTCATCACGCGAAGAGTGCTCGCTAATGCATGCACTACTGATTTTCTCCGCCGGTTTCAGTTGGGCACTGTCCGTACTTGCACTAGTGAACCTGCGCACAATGTTGCGACCTAGCAAATCGGATCTAACTGAAGTTGCTGCCAGCGTTGAAGTATTGATTCCCGCTCGTAATGAATCGGAACACATCAAAGTATGCGTGACTAGTGCGCTGAACCAACTTGGTGTTTCGAATTTGCGAGTAACCGTCCTAAATGATGCATCCACCGACGACACTGCTGTAAAACTTTCGCAAATCCAGAATCAGAGCCTTACAGTAATTACTGGTTTGGATGATGTACCAGCGGGCTGGCTAGGAAAGACTTGGGCTTGCGCCAGATTGGCACAGCAATCTTCGGCTGACTATCTCGTATTCATTGATGCTGATGTTTATCTTGCACCAAACGCCATAGCTACAAGCATTGAAATGTTGGAACGCGCTGGCCTGGCGATCGTTTCGCCTTATCCGAAACAAGAAACAACTACTTTGCTCACACGCCTTGTGCAACCATTACTGCAATGGTCATGGCTACATACTGTGCCATTGAAACTAGCAGCGAAAACCAGTAGGAAAAGTTTGGCCGTAGCAAATGGCCAATTCATTGTTTGTCGCAGGAATGACTACGTAAAAGTTGGCGGACATGAATCTGTTCGTGATCAAGTATTAGACGACATCATGCTGGTGCGTAGTTTCTATGAACATGGACTTACCGGCACAGTTGCTGATGGCACCAACCTTGCAACGTGTCGGATGTATACAAACAGTGGCGACTTGATTGCTGGCTACACCAAAAGTCTGTGGCAAGCATTTGGCGGCGTTATTGGTTCTGTTTTTACAAACCTATTTCTGCTCACGATCTATACACTTCCGTTAGTTGGGTTAGGCACTCGCGAATGGCCACTTGCGGTAGTTGCATTAGTTGGCGCAATCTACGGCCGATTTATTGTTGCAGTACGCACGGGACAGAATAAATTTCCGGAAGTCTTCACGCACAGCATCGCGATTGCCGTGTTTGCCTTGCTCAATGTTCTATCTTGGGTGCGTCATTTACAGGGGACCAACTCTTGGAAAGGTCGCGCGATCTAAGCGTAAAGTGACAGTTGTGGCAAACATTGCAGTAATCGGAGCAGGTATGGGCGCGATGGCCTGTGCTGCTCGCCTCTGTGCCAAAGGGCACAAAGTTACTGTTTTTGAATCCACTGATACTTGGGGCGGAAAACTCGGTATTCAAACCTTCGAAAACCACAAATTTGATACTGGGCCCAGTCTTCTAACTTTGCCTGCTGTTTATCGCGATCTGTTTTTAAAAACCGGCAAACCAATTGAAGACTCCATCGACATTGTCGAACTAGACCGCGCATTTAGGTACCAGTTTGCTGATGGCTCGGTGCTGAACATGCCAGGAGCAGGCATTGGCGCTTGTGCCAGTGCAATCGGTGAAGCTTTCGGTGGGCAAAGCGCCGACGAGTGGCGCGCATTCATGCAACGAGCCGCCAAGATGTGGGCAGTCACGCGCGGCCCATTTTTGGAATCTCCGCTAAACGGAATGCGTAGCTTGCTTGCGATGTCTTGGCGATTGAATGCACTGGCAACAATTGCGCCCGGCAAATCTTTGCGATCGCTAGCAAGGCACTACTTCACCGATCCACGACTCGTTACTTTAGTGGATCGCTACGCCACCTACAGTGGGTCCGATCCACGCCAAGCGCCCGCCGCATTAGCAACCATTCCGTACATTGAACAAGCTTTTGGTGCCTACCATGTGGCTGGCGGATTGCGCGAACTCGGTCGTGCGCTTTTTGACCGATGTATTTCACTAGGTATCAACTTTGAGTTCAGCACCAAAGTGACGCATGTGCGCAAAGTTAATAACTCGTTCCAAGTACTACTAAACGATGCAGTAACCAGAGAGTTCGACATAGTTGTGGCTAATGCCGATGCACACACCGTCTATAACTCGATCCTCGATCAGGATCTGCCAGAAGTACGCGCTGCCAAACGGAATCTGAAAAAAGTTACGCCGTCGCTTTCGGGTTTTGTAATCACGCTGGCACTTTCTGGCAAGACCCCTGAACTCGCGCATCACAATGTGTTTTTCCCTGCTGATTACGATGACGAATTTGATTCAGTCTTTGGCAAGTCAGGCGCGAAATTTGGCTCTGGTGCCAAACCGCGTCCAACGCCGAAACCGGCTATCTACATTTGCAATCCACAAGATGAAGCGATGTCCCCTGCTGCCGATGAATCTTGGTTTGTCCTAGTGAATGCGCCTCGACACGACCCAGTAGACGGTGTTGATTGGAATAGCGACGAGCTTGTCGCTGGATACACCGAAAACATCATCAATCAAATTGGCGTAGCAGGGTTTGATATTGGCGCTCGCATAAAGTGGCAAAACACAATTTCCCCGGCGCAACTAGAACAGCGAACTGGCGCACATGGCGGTTCAATTTACGGTAGTTCCAGCAATGGAATGCGCGCTGCATTCTTACGCCCGCGAAATGTTACCGACATTGAAAACTTTTATCTGGTTGGCGGTTCAGCACATCCGGGTGGTGGTTTGCCGCTAGTGGCAATGTCGGCGGATATCGTTGCGCAAAAAATTGGTCGCGCCTAATACTTGCAAGATCTCGGTTTCTCTCGATTACTCAAATCAAGAACGTAATGCTTTTCGGTAGGCCACGAATAGTTGCGTTAGCCCAATAAGCGCCAGACCTAGCCAAACCCAGGCACAGATAGTTGAAAACGATTTCGCATGTCCAGTAACCACCGAACAAGCAGTGAAAGCAACCATACCCAAAATGATTCGTGTCGGTTTTTCGGCAACTGAGACAACACCAATAAGGCGGTAGCCAACAGAGGCAGCTCTGGCTCTCATGTATTCGTGCACCAAAGTGAGTGTGACGGCGATCATCACCACAAGTGGATCTGCGCCAGCGAATACCAACATCACAGCGATTGACACATCAACTACGCGATCGATCATCGAATCTAGAAATGCGCCCCACTGAGTCACTTGATTACGACGAACCGCCAAAACGCCATCGATACCGTCAAGGATTCCCAGTAAAAAAATTCCCAATGCCACCAGCCAATAGCCAGCTGGCACTCGGGCAAGTCCTGCTAACCCAATCGCAAAAATCCCAGAACTAAGAGTGATGGTATTTGGTGAAATCCGGATTAGTGGCGTGGTGATAACGAACATAAACCGCAGCCACATGCGAATCATGGCACTTGGCTGCGCCTGACCATGCAGAGTCGACCAGGCGGACTCGTAATCAACATATTTCACACTTACATCATCGCCGATAACAATCGCCAAACTTCAGTCCCCCGCCGATGACCAGCTTCAAGGGCGAGACCCTGCAAAATATTGCTGTACCTAATAACCTTGGAAGGTGCCGATTCATCCACTCGACGAAAACGACCTTCGGGTTCGCATTCAAACGACTTTGGATGAATTCATTGCCGAGCACCGAACAATTTGTAAAAGCGTTAGCCCTGATGTACTTCCACTTGTTGATTCCCTTGAAAACTTGCTTAAGGGCGGGAAGCGCTTACGTCCTGCTTTTGCCTACTGGGGTTACCGATCCGTTGGCGGCGCTGATAACGAAAACATAATTCGCGCTGCAACAAGCCTTGAGTTCCTGCAAGCATGCGCGCTAATTCATGACGACGTAATGGACGATAGCGATGTTCGTCGTGGCAATCCTTCTGCGCACAAACAGTTTGAATCTCTGCATACCGGCAACCTATGGGCTGGTGAATCTCGAACCTTCGGCGTCGGCGCGGCAATTCTGATCGGCGATTTAGCTTTGTCTTGGGCTGACGAACTTTTAGGCACGAGCGGCTTGACTCATGACGAGCATCGTCGGGCCAAAAAGATTTACGACATTATGCGCACCGAACTCATGGCTGGGCAGTACCTGGATCTACTCGAGCAAGTGCGTGGCGACACTACGCATGAAACAGCGTTAAATGTAATTCGCTATAAGAGCGCTAAGTACACGATTGAGCGTCCACTGCACATTGGCGCAGCGATAGCAGGTGCAAGCACGGCGCATCAAGAGCTGCTTTCCGAATATGGTTTGGCTCTCGGCGAAGCGTTCCAACTACGCGACGATGTATTAGGTGTTTTTGGCGACAAAGTTGTAACTGGTAAACCTGCTGGCGACGACCTGCGTGAAGGCAAACAAACCATGCTGATTGCCCGCACCCGCGAGCTGGTTAGCCCCGATGATTTGGCTACGCTAACTTCACTTCTGGGTCGCAAAGACTTGACCGATGATCAGATTTGCGAACTGCAGAACCTGATTCGTGATTGTGGCGCACTTGCTGAAACTGAAGCACACATTGACGAACTAACCGCACTTTCGCTAGACAGTCTCCAAAGCCCCCTTATCAACGATGATGCTCGCGAAGCACTACAGCTTCTAGCGGTCATGTCTACCCAGAGAGCAGCCTGATATGTCCTTAACCCGTTGGCTACCCGGCACAATGCGCACTGTTAGTGGCCCAACCGACAATGTTGTGATTGTTGGCGCTGGATTTGCAGGCCTGAGTGCCGCCATGCGCCTTGCTGGCGCTGGTCGCAATGTCACTGTTATTGAAAAGGAATCGATTCCTGGTGGCCGCGCTGGTCGGATCAGCGATAGCGGGTACGAGTTTGATAATGGTCCAACTGTTTTAACTATGCCCGACCTAATTGCCGATGCTTTCGATTGCCTGGGCGAGAACATGGACGATTGGCTTACTCTTGTGCCGGTCGATCCGCTTTATCGTGCGTTTTATCACGACGACAGCGTGCTGAATGTGTATGCCAATGTCGATCAGATGGCGCAGGAAATTACTGAGGTAATCGGCGCAGACGAAGCCGCTGGTTTCCGCAAGTACGTTGATTTCGTTTCTAAACTTTATAAGTACGAGATGCGCAACTTCATCGATCGCAATATTGATTCGCCGCTGGATTTAATTTCAAGCGATCTGATCAAACTTATTTCCATTGGTGGGTTCCGCAAACTTGCCCCGAAAGTTAATCAGTACCTAAAGGATGATCGCACTCAGCGTTTGTATTCGTTCCAAGCTATGTATGCCGGGCTTTCGCCGTACGATGCTCTAGCGATTTATGCAGTTATCGCCTACATGGATTCAGTAGCTGGCGTATTTTTCCCTGTTGGCGGCATGCACGCTGTGCCTAAAGCAATGGCCGCTGCGGCCGCAGCGCACGGCGTCACATTCAAGTACGACACCGAGGTAACAACTGTTCGCATGAACGGCAAGCGTGCTGCTGGCGTTGAGACATCTACCGGCGAATTCATTCCTGCCGACGTTGTGGTGCTAAACCCTGACTTGCCAGTTGCTTATCGCGAGTTGCTTGATAAAACACCGCTGAATGTTAAGCGCCTCAATTACTCGCCATCGTGCTATCTGTTGCTCGCCGGCTCTAATAAGAAGTACGACCACATCGCGCATCACAACATTCACTTTGGCAAGAGCTGGCGTGGAGTGTTCGATGAACTAATCAACACCAAACAGTTAATGAGCGACCCAAGCATTTTGGTGACTAATCAAACCTATGGTGACCCATCGCTAGCTCCTGACGGTAAGCAGGTTTATTACATACTTTTGCCAACTCCAAACATGAGTGCTGACATCGACTGGACCAAAATTGGTGACAAGTACTACGACGAAACGATTGCCACACTTGAAGCACGCGGCTACACCGATTTTGGTCAAAGTATTGAAGTGCAACACATCATTACCCCGCTTGATTGGCAAAACCGCGGCATGGAGCAAGGCGCACCATTTGCCAGCGCCCACTCATTCTTCCAAACTGGCCCATTCCGCCCAGGTAATTTCTATGGTGAGAATGTTGTGTTCACTGGTTCTGGAACTCAGCCAGGCGTAGGCGTTCCAATGGTTTTGATCTCTGGCCGTCTGGCCGCCGAACGAATTTTAGGCAAGGACAAGAATTACGTATCCCGAGCAATGCGCTAACCCACTAGTAACCTGACTAAGTGAGCACTCGCACATATTCAAGTTTGCAACAGAGCGCATGGACATATGCGCTACCTGGTTTCTTGGGTTCTAGTTTCCTGTCCATTGGTTCGCTTGGCATCGGCTGGTATCCCATTTCGGCAAACGCGTTGCGCTGGCCCATAGTTAATTTCTTTCAGACGCAAGATCTTGGAATTGCTTTAGCCAGAGCATTTCTAGTAGTTGGCGCTGCCCTGTTGATTCAAGCCTGGTTAATGGTTGGTCTTGACGCCATTAAAGGCCGAATCGAAAACATTCGCACTCTTTACCTTGCTTTTGTTAGTTGGTGCGCGCCGCTTCTATTTGCCGTGCCACTCTTTAGCCGCGACGTGTACTCATACTTCATGCAAGGCCAAATGCAACTGCAAGGACATAGTCCGTACACATCTGGTGTGGCTGTTGTCCCGGGTTGGTTCAGTAGTGGTGTTGACCCGCTCTGGGGTAACGCACCATCGCCATATGGCCCACTATTTTTGCTAATCGAAAAATTTGTGGCACAAATTTGTGGTACTTCTGCACTTACTTCAGTGTTGTGGTTCCGTGCAATTTCAGTTGTCGGTGTTGTGATCCTTTGCATCCAAGTACCGAAGTTGGCACAGCGACACGGAATCAATCCAATTTCTGCCGTGTGGCTCGGAGTACTCAATCCCCTAGTGATATTCCACTTTGTGGCCGGCGCTCATAACGACGCCCTAATGTTGGGTTTAGCTTTCTGGGGCTTGAACTTTGCCCTCGACAAAAAATTCTTTATGGCAGCTCTGCTCGTCACTCTTGCCATCGCAGTGAAACCTTCAGCATTTGTAATTGTGCCGTTCTTAGCATTGTTGGTTTTGGCATCCGCTAGCCGCAAATACATCTGGGCACAGAAATTCAGACATGCATCGGGCACAGAATCTGGTGAACTCAGCAATCAGTCGAATTACGCACTGAATTCACGCATCCTGGCCATAACCGTCACAACTCTGGGTTCGATCGCAATACTGGCACTCATTTCGCTTCTGGCTGGAGTTCACCCATTTGGTTGGCTTTCTGCATTAGTGCGACCAGGCAGTGTGCGCAGTTGGTTGTCACCATCAACCCTGACCGGAATGGTCTCATCAAACTTCTTACACGTTTTAGGATTTGCAAACCACGCAGACAAAATCATCATGATCTGCAGAATTATCGGCGAAATCTTTTTAGTCCTTGGATTGATTTACATACTTGATACGGTTCAACGCCGATCCATCACTCGCAGTGTGGCGCTGGCTTTTGTTGTCTTGGTTATTTGCAGTCCCGCAGTGCAACCTTGGTACCTACTTTGGTTTATCCCGTTGCTAGCAGTTACTGGTTTAACTCAGAAACATTTACGCATCGTCGTCACGTTTATTGTCGGTTTCGCAATCCACGACATTGCAAACTCAGCTGAAACTGGTAATTCATTTTTAGGCTTCAGTGACACAGTCGCCATTGTTTTATCAGTTGTAATCCTTTTAGTTACCTTAATAACTTCCACCAGAGAACGCGCACTACTTCTGGGCACCGCAAATGATTCCGGAATCATTCCTACCGATGTCGAGCAACTCTCCCGGTGGAATGCAATGCGCTTCCAATGAACTGGCAGAATTAACCCGTGAGCAAAAGTGATTTAGATGCTGCTGGCATCTTCGACCCAGAACTACGCGCAAGCTACGAACTCTGTCGTCAACTAAATGCTGCTCATGGCAAGACCTACTACTTGGCAACACTGCTCTTGCCTCCAGCCAAACGCCCTTATGTGCATGCCCTTTATGGCTTTGCCCGTTATGCCGATGAAATCGTCGATGACTTAGCGTCTACTTTGACTGATGCGCAAAAAGCCGAGCAGCTCAAGACCTGGGGCGATAACTTTTTAGCGCTCTACGATTCTGGCGAAACTGATGACGCCGTTTGCAAAGCTGTGCTCGACACTGTACGCCGATGGAACATTCCGCGTGAACATTTTGAGGCATTCTTGCACTCCATGACTATGGACTTAACCGTTACAAGCTACCGAACTTACGAAGAACTTTACGAGTATGTTTACGGCTCAGCCGCCGTTATCGGTCTGCAAATGGTGCCCATCTTGGAACCCACGGATCAGAAGGCATACGAACATGCCATGGAACTCGGAGTAGCGTTTCAGCTAGCCAACTTCATTCGCGATGTTAATGAAGATCTGGATCGTGGCCGAATTTACTTGCCACTGGATGAACTTGCCGAGTTTGGTGTTACCGAAGAGGTGTTAAAACAGCGCGTAGCTACTCCAGAAGTTAAAGCTGCCCTCAAAGCGCAGATTGCTCGAGTAAAAGAACTTGAGCAGCGCTCGCGCATTGGCATCACGATGCTCAGCCCCGAAGCCCAACCATGTATTGAAACCGCTCGTGTGCTTTACTGCGGCATTGTAGATGCGGTTGAAGGTATCGATTACGAAGTGTTCAAGAAGCGAGCAACCGTTTCGTTACCTCGTCGCCTTGCGGTAGCAATTCCGGCTTGGTGGCAGGCTCGCAAACTCTGGCGC